>CAXNHQ010000039.1:0-7654 GCA_964202285.1 Rhodoluna sp.
ACTCGCTGAGATATTTAGTAGCGAGAAGACACTTCCAGCCCCGGTTTCGTTTGTAGATATTGCAGGTATCGTCAAAGGCGCTTCGGTGGGTGAAGGACTTGGAAATCAGTTCTTGGCAAACATTCGAGAAGCCGATGCTATAGCCCAAGTCGTTAGGGGCTTTAGCGACGCAGACGTGATTCACGTCGACGGTAAAGTTGAGCCCTCAAGCGACATTGAGACCATAAACACTGAATTGATGCTGGCTGACTTACAGACTCTAGAAAAAGCACGACCTCGCATTGAAAAGGAAATCAAAGGGAAAAAAGCCGAACCAGAAGCCTTGGTAGCAGTAGATCAGGCGCTCGCCGAACTAAACGCTGGTAAGCCGCTTTCCAGAGGTCAAGTAGATCTATCCCCGATCAAAGAACTTGGCCTTCTTACAGCCAAGCCCATAATCTACGTGTTCAACGTCGACGAGGCAGTTCTAACAGATTCGGTAAAGAAAAAGGCAATGGCTGATCTTGTTGCTCCAGCCGAAGCGGTCTTTCTAGACGCCAAAGTCGAATCCGAGCTTATCGATCTGGAAAAATCCGAAGCAGCAGAGCTGCTCGCCTCCCTAGGCCAAGACGAATCCGGCCTTGATCAATTAGCCCGAATTGGATTTAGAACGCTTGGGTTACAGACGTACCTCACAGCTGGGCCCAAAGAAGCTAGAGCTTGGACAATCAAGCAGGGTTGGAGTGCGCCGCAGGCTGCCGGCGTAATCCACACTGACTTCCAAAAAGGATTTATCAAAGCTGAAATTGTTTCTTTTGACGACCTTGTGGCAACTGGCTCCATGGCTGAAGCTAAAGCCAAGGGCAAGGTCCGCATGGAGGGTAAGGACTACATCATGCAAGACGGTGATGTGGTGGAGTTTAGATTTAACGTCTAATGAAAACACCACTTTATTCAGTAGAACGCCAATACCCAGTAGACCTATCAACTCTTTGGAGCGCTTGGGTTGAAGCCGATCAATTGCAGAAGTGGTACAGCCCAGAAGTTCTTGATACCGTTCCCAACTCTGCATCAAGCGAAGCTGTGGTCGGCGGCAGTTGGGCTATAGCGGTAGACGTATCGATAAATGGATTCAACGCCCACTTCTGGGGCAAGTACACAGAAGTAAAGTTCCAGGAGAAACTTGTCCACACGATGTTCTATTCGCAAGATGAACTTGAGTTCAACTTGCGAGGTGAAGACCAACCCCATCATGTAATCGAAATTGACTTTGAGGCACGGGGTGCAAACTCTTGGGTTCGGTTCTCACAATTTGGTTCTATGGATCCAGAACAAGCCGAGGCAACCAAAGACGGGATGGAAAGCTACTTCAATAATCTGGAAAGATACCTAAGCAAGAATGTCAAGTAAACAAGTTACGGCGCACATAGCCAGAATTCCTGAGCCTCAGAAGAGCACACTTGTGCAGCTAAGAGAGACAATCCAGGAAATCATTCCAAACGCTGAAGAGGTTATCTCTTATGGTTTTCCTGGCTATCGCCTAAACGGAAAGGTGATTTGCGGATTCGATGCGTTCAAGAATCACTGCAGTTTCTTCCCGCATTCGTCTCTAGTGATTCCAGAATTGGAAAATGATCTGGCAAAATACAAAACTTCTAAAGGTGCTTTGCAGTTCCCAATCAACAAACCACTTCCAAAAGCTCTGGTAAGAAAGCTAATTACAACCAGGCTGAGGCTTCTTGGAGAAACTAAATAACGTATTCGTCCGAAACCCAGTGGCCAGTAACGGCTTCTTTTTTACTTAGAACTCGGCCAGTTTCCCCTACGACAGTTGAGCCTGACGGGACATTTTTAGTGACGACTGTATTGGCCCCGATGTAACAGTTGTCACCGAGTGTTATTCGGCCAATAATCTTGGCGCCTGCGCCAATGACCACGTGTGAACCAATAATTGGATGCCGGTCAACTGCCGAGTTTTCTTTACCTCCCAAGGTAACGCCGTGGTAGATAAGGACATCGTCACCAATGATTGATGTTTCTCCAATTACAACGCCCATGCCGTGGTCAATTACGAATCGGCGTCCAATTGTTGCACCAGGGTGTATTTCGATTCCGGTTAGAAACTTCGCCCAGTTGGCCAACATTCGCGCTGGAATTCGAACTCCTAGCTTCCAGATTTTATTGGCAACCCGGTGCATCCAAATGGCATGCAATCCAGGAGAGGTTAGAAATAGCTCCAGACTACTTTTTGTTGCGGGATCGCGATCGATTCCAGCTTTTATGTCTTCTCTTATTGGCAAGGGTTAGTTTTCTTCCTTTAGGTCGGCGTACAAAACCGTGGAAAGGTATCTCTCGCCGAAGGACGGAATAATGACCACAACTTTTTTGCCTTTGAATTCATCGCGCTTCGCCACCTGCGCCGCGGCCCACAGGGCAGCTCCCGAAGAAATTCCAGCAAGGATGCCTTCTTCAGTTCCCGCCCTTCGAGCAAACTTTATGGCCTCATCGTTTGGCACATCAATTACCTCGTCGTAGACATTTCGGTCAAGGATTGGTGGAATAAAGTTTGCACCGATTCCCTGAAGCGGATGTGATCCTGCAACACCTCCAGTCAAAAGCGGTGATGCTGCCGGCTCAACGGCGAAAACTTTGATGTTGGGGTTAAGTTCTTTCAGCCTCTGCCCAGTCCCAGTAATGGTTCCTCCCGTTCCAACTCCAGCCACCAATGCAGCAACCTCTCCATCGGTGTCGTTCCAAATTTCCATAGCGGTGGTCTTACGATGAATCTCTGGGTTAGCCTCGTTTTCAAATTGGCGAACTAGCACGGCACCGGTTTCTTTGCCAATTTGTTCCGCTCTACTCACAGCCCCGGTCATACCTTCGGTTGCTGGAGTAAGAATGAGCTTGGCACCAAACGCGCGAAGCAGTGTTCGGCGCTCTAGGCTTACAGACTCTGGCATCGTCAAGATTGCTTTATACCCACGCGCGGCCGCAACCATTGCAATGGCAATACCGGTGTTACCGCTTGTTGCCTCGACAATTGTGTCCCCAGGCTTTAGTTGACCGGAGTGCTCGGCGGCGTCGATGATCGCAATGCCGAGGCGGTCTTTAACGGTAGATGTTGGGTTGTAAAACTCGAGTTTGGCTAGAACCTCCGCTCCTGCTCCATCCATAATCTTGTTGATTCGAACTAGCGGGGTGTTACCGAAGACCTGAGTGATGTCATCATAGATTTTCACGAGTTTTACCTTTCATTTTGTTCAAGTGCCAGAGGTGGCCAACCACGATTGGCCCGAACTTATGCCCAGATTTGCAATATTTGTTCTAAGCCTCGGACCCCAGAGAAGCCTTGAGTTCATAACGAAGCCGGTGTTTATTGGCGCCGAAGTGGTCAATCAATAGCTCGCTCTTGGCGAACGCGAACTTCTCCAAGAGCTGCTGCATGGGGATGTTATTTGGGGAAGTCACGCAGGTTACTGCTACTGGCCTCCTTGAGGCTCGGATTTCCGAGGAAAGCTTGTCCATAAGCAATTTTCCAAGCCCCTTACCTCTAAAGTCTTGAGTAATCGCAAGGGCCAGTAACTCCCAGTTAGCCGGATCTGTGCGGTCGAATTGAATCATTCCCACCACGCGGCCCGAATTCTCAGCCACGAAAGTGGACTCCTGCAATATGCCACCCTCGAGCTCTCCCTCTGCTGCGGGTTGAAGATCCAGGCTACCCTCAGGAAAGCACTCGGAATCTAATGCTGAGACTGCGGCGAGATCGGAACCAATTGCTAATCGAATGATGTATTGGTGCTTTGGAATACCTGAAAAGCTCAGTTCTGACAAGGCTATCTCCAAATACTCAATCTCGAACTAACTAAGGGAGGTCATTAATCTTCGAAGCGAATCCACTCGGTTCGCCCCTTGTGGTCCTAGCTGACCTGCGATAACCGCTTCATCTAATGCACAATCAGTGGATTCTATCAAATGTGAACATCCTCTAGGACAGGACTTAATTGTTTCCCATAAGTCTTCAAAAGATTTCAGCAAGTTTTTTGGATCTATGTGACCCAGACCAAATGATCTAATTCCAGGAGTGTCAATAATCCAGCCTTCTTCCAGAGCAATCGCTCGTACCGAGGTTGATGTTTGCCGACCACGCCCCGTTACAGCATTCACGACACCAACGGCACGATTAGCCTCAGGTGCAATTGCATTTACAAGAGTTGACTTACCAACACCAGAGTGGCCAACCAAAACAGTTGTTTCACCTGAGAGCAAGGCCTGAATCTCAGATAGCTCAAAATTGTCAGACCTAGTTCTAATTACCGGAATACTCAGCGACTGAAAGTTTTCCAAAAAGGAAGTTGGATCTTCAAGATCTGTTTTCGTAACACAAATAATTGGCTTTAGCCCGGCGTCGTAAGCAGCTGCCAGAAATCGATCAACTAATCTGGTTCGAGGTTCTGGGTTTGTAGCAGCAATCACAATCATCAGCTGGGTCGCATTAGCGACAATTACTCGCTCAACTTGATCCGAATCATCAGCGCTTCGTCTAAGAAGAGTGCTTCTGGGCTCAATTCGAACAATTCGAGCCAACGCACCATCTTGACTTGTGGTATCTCCGGTTAGAGCGCAGATGTCACCAACTACCGGACCGTTGGTTCGGAGCTCTTTTGCCAATGTTGCGATAACCGGCTTCTTGTTATCAACGAGGAGCAGTTGGTAGCGATTTTTGTCAACACCGACCAGCATTGCCAACGTAGCGTCATTGTGCTCGGGTCTTATTTTGGTCCGAGGCTTATTTCCTTTGGGATTCGGGCGAGCCTTAAAGTCAGACTCGTCCAGATCGTGCGCCCCCGGGGTCGGTTCGTATAACCAGCTCACTAGGATTCCCCGAGCATTTGATTCCACAGCGAAACAAACTCAGGTATGGTTTTACTTGTAACTGTTATGTCTTCAATTTCAACACTTGGAACCCGAAGCCCAATAATTGCTCCAGCAGTTGCCATTCGGTGATCACCATAGGTTTTCCAAAGGCCACCTGAAAGTTTTGCTGGTTCTATAACGAGTCCATCTGGGGTTTCTCTAGCTTTACCTCCTACAGAATTGATTTCCGAAACCAAAGCGCTTAGTCGGTCGGTTTCATGACCTCGCAGATGCGAAACACCTGAAATCACTGTCGTTGAATCCGCTAGTGCGGCGAGCGCGGCAACAACCGGAGTTAGCTCACCCGCCTGCGAAAGATCAATTTCAATTCCATGAATCTCACCGTTACCAGAGACAGTCAATGAATCTTGAGTCCGGGAAATTATGGCACCCATGCGCTGCAAGATACCGTCGAACTGATCACCGACTTGAGTGGTAACACTTGGCCAGTTAGGAATTGAAATTTTGCCGCCTGTAGCTAAAGCCGCTGCCAGAAATGGCCCGGCGTTTGACAAGTCTGGCTCTATCTGAATTGTGCCACCCGAGATTTCCCCTGGCTCTACTCGCCAACTGACGTCAGAGATTTTTGATGCTTGTACACCCCGGTTTCGCAAACACTCAATAGTCATTTCAATGTGAGGTAAAGAAGGCAACTGATCACCTACATGAGTGAGGGTTAGTCCGTTTTCAAAACGTGGTGCTGCTAACAATAAGCCAGAAACAAACTGAGAAGATTTTGATGCATCTATGGTTAGCTCTCCTCCAATTACCTCCCCTGACCCGTGAACCTCAAAGGGAAGCGAGTCTCCAACTACCTTGACACCAAGCGCACGAAGCGAATCGGTGGTAGTTTCCATCGGACGATTTCTGGCAGCAGCGTCTCCATCGAAAGATACTTTTCCTTTGCCCAGAGCAGCCAGTGGCGGCACGAAGCGCATTACAGTTCCTGCCAATCCGCAATCGATTTCAGCGGGGCCCGAAAGAGCTTGAGGCTCAATCTGCAATGAGTTTGGGGTGGAGCGAATTTTGGTTCCTAGTTGGGAAAGAGCCTGGATCATGAGATTCGAATCCCTCGAATCCAGCGGGTCTCGCAGCTCACTTTCTTGCGCTGCGAGAGCAGAAAGTACTAGCTCTCGGTTTGTTAGGGACTTTGATCCGGGGAGGCTAATTGTCGAAGATATTGGCGAGTTGGCTCTTGGGGCTGGCCAGCTTGGGGAATAGCTTTGATTAGTCATTGGTTTTAAAAGTATCAGTTATCCAAGGTTAGGAACCAGGTGCCATTTGCTACCATCGAGCGCGATGAGGCTAGCTTGCTAGACTCTGAGGCTATGGCAAACTCAAAAAATTCCGATTCAGAAGCGAAGATCCGGGACTTTGAGCAACAGGCCCTACCACTCATGCCGCAACTTTATGGTGCTGCCCTTCGTTGGACTAGAAACCCATCTGATGCCGAGGACCTAGTTCAAGAGGCAATGGCGAAGGCCTTCGTGGCTTGGAACCAGTATCAGCAGGGCACAAACCTAAAAGCCTGGATTTACCGGATCATGACCAACACACACATCAATCGATACAACAAAGCGCAAAAAGATCCCTCACGCGGTGGCCTCGATGAATTGGAAGACTGGCAATTAGGTAACGCGGAGTCAATTACTGCCACCACCACCCGGTCTGCCGAACTGGAAGCGCTTGATCATCTACCCGCCGACATCATTCGTGACAGCCTTTTGGCAATTCCCGAAGAATTTAGAATGGTTGTTTACTACGCTGTAGTGGACGGTTTGGCTTATTCAGAAATTGCAGAAATAATGGGAACCCCGGTTGGAACTGTGATGAGTCGGTTGCACAGAGGAAAGAAGTTACTTCGCGTTCTTCTTGCAGAGTACGCTATGGAGCAAGGGTACCTTCCATCGGTCAAAGTTCAAAAGAGTTCGGAGAAAAGCTGATGGCAAATTTAGATTGCGAAGAAACCAAGGCACTGGTTCACGAGTATTTGCACAACGAGCTACTCGCAGACCAGCAGAATGACATCACTACTCATTTGGCACTTTGCGATTCATGCGAACAAGAATATGACCTAGAGGTTTATCTAAACCAAGTCATTCAAAGATCTTGTGATGAGGCGCCACCCAAGCAATTAGCCGAAAAAGTCCTGCAAAGAATCAGAGACATCCAGTCTCACTAGTCTTGAACGTCGTCTAGACCTAGCCACGGATACCAGCCTCGGTTTAGTACCAACCAAGCCATCAAACCGTATCCAGTTTGACCAGGCATGTTTCTGGCAGAAACCTCTAACTCAACATTGAAACCCTCGTGATCAACCAGTGGGTGAAAAAAGTCAACAAAGGGAATGTTTCGTCTGTTGCAAACATCTTCATAGCCAGTTGCTAAGTGCTCAATTTCGTAATTCAGTGCCTTATTGAAACTCGGCGAGGGTCCGACGACTAAAACTGAAAAATCGTTTCTACGTGCCTCATCAATCACGGTTGCAACATTCAGCCTTGATCGAGAGACGGATATTCCTTCTGATGCGTCAGCATTTCCTAGAGCAAGAACAATTCGGTTCTGTGTTTCAGGCCTAAAGCGGCGCTGAACTTCTAGGCTCCAACGCTCCAACAAACCCGCGCTTGTCTCTCCGGGGGAAGGCACGTTATAGATGTCAATTATCGGGTCTTCAACTGGTGTTCTAGCAATAACCCGACCAACCCAGCCCAAGGCCTTGACGTCTCCAATTGCGGTAGTGGTCTCGTCGCCAAGAATCACA
>CAXNHQ010000040.1:0-7590 GCA_964202285.1 Rhodoluna sp.
TTCGATGTTGATCAGTCCAGACAGGTGTTGCAATCAGGTATCGCTAAAGGATTGTTGCCAAGAATTCACGCCAATCAACTTTCTCAAGGTGGCGGTGTTCAATTAGCTGTTGAGTTGGACTGTGCATCAGCGGATCACTGCACACACATGTCAGACAAAGACGTGCAGGCACTGGCCGGATCAAACACCGTGGCCACACTTGTGCCAGGAGCTGAGTTTTCCACCAGAGCCACTTACCCCAACGCGGCCAGACTAATTGATGCTGGGGTAACAGTAGCGCTGGCAACAGATTGTAACCCTGGTTCTAGTTACACAACCTCAATGCCTTTTTGTATTGCTGTTGCAATTAGAGAAATGGGCTTTAGTCCAGAACAGGCATTGTGGTCGGCTACCCTCGGTGGAGCCAAGTCCCTTCGAAGATCAGATGTTGGCTCTATTGCAGTTGGCCAAAACGCAGACCTAGTTATTTTGAATGCACCAAGCTATCTTCACCTTGGATACCGACCAGGCGTGAATCTAGTTCAGCAAGTGATCAAGTCCGGAAAAACCATCTATCAGGAGCAAAAGTGAGCGTTACATTAAATTCATCCGGCCTAACCATGGACGAGGTAGTTAGGGTTGCAAGGCACGGGGAGAAGCTGACAATCTCCCAAGAAGCGCTGGAAAAGATGGCGATTACCCGAGCCCACATCGAATCCCTTGCTGCTGGGCAAACACCGGTCTATGGAATATCAACAGGATTTGGTGCTCTTGCTAATCAGCACATCGCTCCAGAAGACCGAGTCCAACTTCAAAAGTCTTTGATCCGCTCTCACGCCGCAGGTATGGGTGATCCAGTGGAAAAAGAAGTTGTTCGGGCACTGATGCTGCTGAGACTAAAAACCCTTGCCAGTGGCAGAACAGGTGTTAGGCCAGTGGTTGCACAAACCTACGTTGACTTACTGAATTCTGGAATTACGCCAATTGTTCACGAATACGGATCTTTGGGCTGTAGCGGTGACCTCGCTCCATTGGCGCACTGCGCCATGGTTTTGATGGGCGAGGGAAGAGCTACCGGTAGTGATGGAGTCGAAAAGGATGTTCCAACTCTTTTGAAAGAAGCCGGCATCAAGCCAATCGAATTACAAGAAAAAGAAGGCCTTGCTCTTATCAATGGCACCGACGGAATGCTCGGAATGCTTATCCTCGCGCTTGCCGACTTGGAGAAACTGTGCGACCAGGCCGATGTAATTGCTGCGATGAGCGTTGAGGCACAACTGGGAACAGATCAGGTTTTCAGACCAGAATTACACGAAGCCCTGAGGCCTCATCCAGGTCAAGCAAAAAGCGCGGCAAACATGTTTGCAGCGCTTGCGGGTTCGGAAGTTGTCGCATCCCATAAAGAAGGCGATGACAAAGTTCAAGATGCCTATTCGCTTCGATGCGCACCGCAAGTTGCTGGAGCAGTTAGAGACACCATTTCTCACGCAAGTATTGTTGCAACCCGTGAACTTGCAGCCACAATTGACAACCCAGTTGTTTTGGAATCGGGCGAAGTAACTTCAAATGGAAACTTCCACGGCGCTCCCGTTGGTTACGTTCTAGATTTTCTAGCCATAGCAGCTACCGATTTGTCATCAATCTCTGAGCGCAGGACAGATCGAATGCTGGATAAGTATCGCTCGAGTGGACTAAGCCCTTTCCTTGCAGGGGATGCTGGAGTGGACTCGGGTTTGATGATTGCGCAATACACTCAAGCAGCACTAGTTTCTGAAAACAAAAGACTCTCTGTTCCTGCGAGCGTTGATTCAATTCCTTCTTCGGCCATGCAAGAAGATCACGTGTCGATGGGTTGGCACGCAGGAAGAAAGCTTAGGAAAGTAGCTGACAATCTTCGTCGGGTCCTAGCAGTAGAACTTGTAACCGCAGCTAGAGCATTAGAAATGCGTGCGCCACTAAAGCCAGCAAAGGTTACCGGTGAATTGCTGTCACAACTTAGAAAAGTAGTTCCAGGTGTGGGTCCTGATAGGTTCTTGGCTCCTGAGCTATCTGCTGCGGAAGATCTTTTGCGAGCTTAGCTAAAGCGCTGGCAAGCTCTTTGTTCTCATGCCAGAATAGAGGGATGACTACACATACCCACGTTGCTTCCATTAAAACTAACCAAGGCGAAATCAAAGTAAATCTCTTCGCCCTACACGCCCCAAAGACAGTCGAGAACTTCATTGGCCTGGCCACGGGAACTATTGACTGGGTTCACCCAAAAAGGGGACCCCAGGAAAAAGGTACGCCGCTATACAACGGCGTAATCTTTCACCGCATCATTCCTGACTTCATGATTCAAGGTGGAGACCCAACCGGTACCGGCATGGGAGGACCTGGTTTTCAGTTCGGTGACGAAATTCACCCAGAACTCACTTTCAATGAGCCTTACAAGCTAGCAATGGCTAACGCCGGACCTGGAACGAATGGCTCACAATTTTTCATTACTACCGTTGCAACTACTTGGCTCTATGGCAAGCACACCATCTTTGGTGATGTTGTTGACCCTGACAGCCGCAAGGTAGTTGACAAGATTCAAGCTGTTGAAACCGGTGCAGGAGATAAGCCAGTGGACGATGTTGTGATTGAGTCAATCTCCATCGAGTCAGTCTAAAAAACCAATTGGCCAGATTGAAATCGGGTCAGCCGAAGGTAACTGTTTGGCTGATCTCGATCAATCTTGTAATTTGGCTGACTCAGGTTATTCCTGGCTCAAGCGTTACAAACACTTTGCTTTATGCGCCGCTACTTACAACCATGGAGCCTTGGCGAATGCTGAGTGCAGGTTTCGTACACTCACCAGATAGTCCCTGGCATATCCTGATCAACATTTACTCGATTTACATCTTCGGTCGAGTGATTGAGCCAATGCTGGGACCTGTAAGGTTTCTTACTTTGTATCTGTTTTCAATTGTTGGTGGGTCGGCTGCGGTGTTGTGGCTCGGTAGTCCAGTAGTTCCCGTTGTCGGAGCTTCAGGGGCATTCTTTGGATTGATGGGTGCCTACTTCATAATGTTGCGCGCCATTGGAGATAGAAGCGGTCAGCTACTTGGATTGATTGCAGTCAACCTTGCTTTTGGATTTTTCATCCCCGGAATTTCTTGGCAAGGACATCTCGGTGGATTACTTGCTGGAATGGCAATTACTGGAGTGTATGCAAACACCAGGTTCAAGCCCGCCCTGACTCAGAAAATTCAGGTTGCCGCAGTTGGCGTCTTGATGGTTTTGGTGATTTACGCTGGCGTTCTTTTTCGCTTGGAGCCGCTTTTTTCTTAGGCGTTACTTCCAGCGAGTGGACATCATGAAACCGATCATTGCAATTCCAAAACCGATAAGGATGTTCCAGTTCTCAAGATTAACCGGTGTCGCAGCTCCTAGAGGGAACTGGGCGCTGGTGACGTAGTAAGTGATGATCCAAAATAGTCCGACGATCATGAAGCCAAACATCACAGGCTTAAACCAAACCGGATTCAGAGCATCATCGGAACCTCTTTGCTTTGGCACTTTTTCAGCCTTTGGCTTGCGCTTAGGAAGCTTAAGGGTACGTTTTTTTGGTGACGACGAGTCGTCTTCAGGGGTCGCAGTCAGTTTGGGCATGGTCACAATTCTACAAGTAGGCTTTGATTAAGATGACCAAGATTCTGGTGCTGGATAACTATGACAGCTTTGTATACACGCTAAGTGGCTACCTCCAGCAGCTAGGAGCCACAACCGACGTTATAAGAAATGATGCGGTCAGTGAGCAAGAACTTCCCGAGCTGATGGCCAAGTACGATGGTGTGCTTATTAGCCCAGGCCCTGGAACTCCAAAGGACGCTGGTCTTAGCATCGACGTGGTTCAAGTGGCTCTAAAAACCAACCAGTCAATCTTTGGAGTCTGTCTAGGTCATCAGGCAATAGCTGAGGCCATGGGTGCAACTGTGACAAGCGCCGACGAGTTAATGCACGGAAAGACAAGTGATGTGCAGCACGATAACAGTTTGGTATTCAAAGACGTCCCAAAATCTTTCAAGGCAACTCGCTACCACTCTCTAGCTGTTGTGGACGAGACAGTCCCGCAAGATCTGATTGTGACAAGTAGAACTACCGGTGGTGTGATCATGGGTTTGCAACACAAATCCAAACCCATTTACGGCGTTCAGTTTCACCCCGAGAGTGTCCTTACCGAAGGTGGCTACCAAATGTTAGGCAACTGGCTAGAGTCAATCGGCCTGAAAGGCGCAGCAGAAAAAGCCAAGTCGCTTTCTCCAATGATTAAGTTCTAAGGAGTTGTTGTCGGCGTTGTCGTAGGAGTAGTAGTCGGGGTTGGAACACAGTTTAAGATCAACGTGATAGTTTGCTTCTGGGGAGCTAACCCAGCAGGAATTGACTGACTGGCAACAAGGGAACCAGGAGTTCCAGCACAAACTGTTGGTGTTTGGATAGATGCAACATATCCAATTTCAGCTCCTTGGAGAATTCTGGTGGCTTCAGTTACTGCAACCCCAACAACGCTTGGCACCATAACTTGACCATCAGATACCAACAACTTCACTACCGTTCCTGCAGGCACCATTGTGTTGGCCGCAGGAACTGATTCCATAACTAGACCCTTGGCGATGCTTGCCGAGTTACCGGATGTTATACCACCCAAAGTAAGCCCCGCACTTTCAAGCAAGGCTCTGGCTTCGGCTTCGGTCTTTCCTTCTAGCAAAGGGATTTTTCCTTCGGCTTTTCCAGAGGACACGTAAACATCAATTGTTGTTTTGGCAGCAACTTTAGTGCCTGCGGGTGGATCAGTTTTTATGATGATGCCCTCTTCGACTTCATCACTAGTTTCGATCAATCTAAGTACCAGTAGACCCTGTTCACGAAGCACCTTGCTGCCATCGTCATAAGCGGACCCTGCAACATCTGCGACTTCGATACCAGCTCCGGTTGGGTTTGTGATTGGTTGGACAGTGCCCACAAGAGTCAACAGCCAAATGATTAGCCCTACAAGGATTACTGCAGCTCCTGAACCTAGTCCCCAAAGCATCCCAGTAGAAGGTCTCCCAGTCTTTTTAGATCCTGGAATCTTTATTGCTGTGGTTTGCTCGCCGGCAGCTGGATCCACCCCCAGCTCTTTGAAAAAGTCATCTTGTTCTGCTGAACTAATTACCTCTGTTGGAAGAGCCTCCTGCACGGGAGAAACTGTTGTTTTCTGACCATTGTTTTCTTTTTTCATAGCTACACCTTTCGCAGCCGCGACAAGGTGGTCGCGGAACTCTTCTGCCGTTTGGAAACGCTCTTCACGGTCCTTAGCTAAAGCGTTTAGAACTACTTGGTCTAACTCCGCAGAAATTTCGGGGTTGTGAGTAGAAGGTGCTTGCACTTTTTCACTCACGTGCTGATATGCAACTGACACCGCTGTGTCACCCTTGAAAGGAGGTCTTCCAGCCAGCATTTCATACAACAGCACACCTGTTGAGTAAAGATCAGTTCTGGCGTCAACCGCCTCGCCTCTAGCCTGCTCGGGTGAGAAATACTGCGCGGTGCCAACAATTCCTGAAGAGTGGGCCTGGGTTTCTGAGGAATCAGATATTGCTCTAGCAATTCCAAAATCCATCACCTTAACTTGACCCTCTTCAGTGATCATGATGTTAGAGGCCTTGATGTCGCGGTGAATGATTCCGGCGCGATGTGAAATCTCTAGTGCTGTTAGGACACCTTTAGCAAAGTCGATTGCCTCACCAATAGAAAGCTTTTTGTCGTGCATAAGATCCCGAAGGAGCTTGCCTTTTACGTATTCCATGATGATAAACGGAGTCTTTATCTGGTTACCGTTTGAATCGGTAGAGACTTCTTCTCCGGCATCGTAAATTCGGACGATGGTGGGGTGGGCCATTTTGGCTGATGCCTGAGCTTCCTTTGCAAAGCGAGACTCAAAGTTCTCATCATTTGCTAGATCCGATTTGAGCAGCTTGATGGCGATTTTGCGTCCAAGACGAAGATCTTGGCCTTCAAAAACATCGGCCATTCCCCCGCGGCCAACTAGCTCACCGACTTGATACCTGCCAGCTAGCACACGCTCTTGTTCAGACATTTACAACTCCCCGGTTCCTCACGGTTAATAGTAGCAATCTCATAAGTCCTAACCGCCGTTAGAAGAAGTAGGCGTGGGTGTGCTTGATGTTGTTGGCGACGAAGTCGGCGTTGGTGATGAGACGGTCGGCGACGGAGTTGGAACCGCTGCAATGTAGTAATAGATGCGAACGACAGACCCGATCGGCACTTGTCCCAAACCCTCGGCTTTGTAAACTTCCAGGACTCTCGGGTCATCGGGGTCTATGGCATCGCCTGCAATAGCCTGGGTTATCAGTTTCTTCTGGTTTAAAAACACTGATGCATCGGCAACTTTCTTTCCCACGACATCAGTGAGGAACACGCTAACCTTTTCGATCGGCTGCTCCGAAACTGCGGCGGTTGGTTGTTTTGAAATCGAGGCAGAAGGAGATGGCGTGGGGTTTGAGTTTGATTCTGAAACTAAGCTCACAACAATTGCGATCATCACACCGCTGGCAGCAACAATTAGGACCGCAATCAACCCTATCCACGGCCAAACTACGGGAAGTTTCTTGACCGGACCAGTTTTGGTGGAGTCATCAACTTTCGGAGTCAAAGTAGTAGCGGTATTTTCAGGCTCGAAAATTTCTGTGGGAGAAACACCTTCAAGCTGCAACCGAAGTGAACGAGCACGGTTTGCCAAATCTAAAGCACTTCCTGGGCGCTGATTTGGTTTTTTTGCTAAACAGGCAAGCACTAGTTCTTGAACACGCTTGTCAATGTCATCACCCATCGCCGGTGGCTTGTCATTGATTTGGGCCATGGCAATAATCATTTGGGTTTCACCCGTAAACGGTCTTCTTCCCGTCAGTGCCTCATAAGCCACAACCCCAAGAGAGTAAATGTCCGTTGACGGGCTTGCTGGCTTTCCAGTGGCCTGCTCGGGAGCAAGATACTGAACCGTTCCCATGACTTGTCCGGTTGCAGTTAATGCAACTTGATCTGCAACGCGCGCTATTCCAAAGTCGGTAATCTTCACTTTTCCAGCTGGTGTGACAAGTAAGTTTCCTGGTTTTATGTCTCGATGAACCAGACCATCTAAATGAGCTGCATGTAACGCCTTGGCCGTTTGTTCGACGATGCTTAGAACCTCGATGGACGTTAACCTGATTCTTTTTTCTATGATCCTCGCTAGCGAATCGCCCGCGACAATCTCCATCACAAGATACGCAGAACCTGATCCCTCGCCATAGTCATAAACATCCGCGATACCGACGTGGTCCACCCTGGCAGCGTGACGCGCTTCAACCCTGAAGCGCTCCAAGAATCCTGGGTCTCCCATGAATTCCGGCTTAAGTATTTTGATAGCAACGTCTCTCAAGATAACTTCATCGTGGGCACGCCAAACCTCACCCATACCGCCAATTGCTATGCGATCAACAAGTCGATAACGATCGCCATAAATTTGCCCAGCTTCTGGTTTCACTACTTGATCACCGCCTGGAAGAAATTTCTTGCTACCGGTGCTGCTGTGGCGTTACCGCTGGC
>CAXNHQ010000041.1:0-7374 GCA_964202285.1 Rhodoluna sp.
TCGGGTGGGCACCGGGCTCTGGCCGATATCAGAGAGTCGATAGCGGAGCTTCGTTACTATCGACAAACGGTGTTTGTCGACCAGCCAGGACCGGAGTCGGACCAAGCTAAGCAAATAGCCGACCAGCACTAAACGCAATAGAATATAGAAGCTTTGGGTTAGCCCAAAGACATGGTGGGTATAGCTCAGCTGGTAGAGCGCCTGGTTGTGGTCCAGGATGTCGCGGGTTCAAGTCCCGTTACTCACCCCAATTGATGATCTTCCTCAAACAGAGAGTTAGCTTTATCACATGACCTCATTTGTGCTCTCCCCCGAAGTTTCCGAAGCTCTAGCAACGGGTAAGCCAGTTGTCGCTCTGGAGTCGACAATCATTTCCCACGGTCTTCCAAGACCCAGAAACTTGGAGGCGGCTAAAGAATTCGAAGAGATTCTTCGTTCCAGCGGTGTGGTTCCAGCAACGATTGCCATCCTTGATGGCATCCCTCAAATAGGTCTGGATGCCACAGGCATCGACCGAATTGCCAACGAGGATCTTTACAAAGCCAGTGTTCGTGACATTCCAATTCTTGCTGCCAAGAAAGCCTCTGGTGCAACAACCGTTGCCGCCACCGCACACCTAGCATCCCTTGCCGGAATCAGAGTTTTCGCTACTGGGGGCTTAGGAGGGGTTCACCGCGGTGCGATTGACACCTTCGATGAGTCAGCTGATCTTTCAACCCTTGCGGTGTCACCTATTACCGTCGTGTCCGCAGGGGTAAAGTCCGTTCTGGACATCCCAGCAACTCTGGAAAGACTGGAAACATTGTCGGTTCCTGTAATTGGTTACAAAACCAACAAGTTCCCCGCTTTTTGGCTCACCGACTCTGGATACACCCTGGACTGGCAACTTGACTCAGCTGCAGAAATTGCAGCTGCCATGAAAGCACAGGATGCACTTGGACACGGCCAAGGGATCGTCGTTGCTAATCCAATTCCCATTCAGAAGCAGTGGGATCCAAAAGAGCATGACCGAGTCCTAGCTATTGCATTCGAGGCTGCAAAGAAAGCTGGGGTCACCGGTAAAGCGGTAACTCCGTTCTTGCTTGGTTTCATAGTTGAAGAATCTGGTGGCAAGTCACTCGAAGTTAACTTGGATCTAGCACGCAATAACGTTCTAGTAGCCGGCGAGATTGCAAAAGCTTGGGCGGCAATCCTGTGACCAAAGTTTTGGTTATCGGTGATGTCATCGAAGACCTTATTGTTATTCCCGAAGAAAGCATTAGACCAAACACCGATACCAAAGCCAAGATCCAAAAATCTATGGGCGGACAAGCTGCCAATGTTGCCTCCTGGATAGCGCACAACGGAGTTTCCGTTAGCTTTGTGGGCTGCGTTGGAAGCGCGGATGTTGTAAAGCTTGAGCAAGATCTAAACGCTCAAAAGATCCTGAGTAATCTGCAATCCAGTAGTAAGCCAACTGGCTCACTGGTTGTTTTGGTTGAGGGTCAAAGCCGCTCTATGCTGACTGACCGTGGCGCCAACCAAGACCTCGATTTGGCCAAGATTGACCCAGCTGGATTTGCAGTTGTGTACCTCTCTGGATACAGCTTGCTGGGAAGATCATTCGATGAAGTTGCAGAGTTTGCAACAAGAGTAAAACATGCCGGAGCACTTCTGGCCATTGATCCTGGCTCGTATGGTTTTATCGAAGATCATGGCGTTGAAAGCTTTCGGGACCTTATGAAACTTGCCGACATAGTTTTCCCGAATTTAGAAGAGCAAGAATTGCTTGGCTTAGACACGTCAAACCAACTGGTTGTAATCACCTCCGGTCATCAAGGGGCCAAGGCAACAATCGGTTCTGGTGAAGCGTTGGAAGTTGAAGCGGCAGGGGTAAAACTTGTTGACCCCACAGGCGCTGGGGACGCTTTTTGCGGGGGGTTCCTAGCTCGATTGATCCAAGAAGCCGACTTTGCTGAATTGGGCTGTACTTGTATCCAGAGGGCACTAGAGGCTGGTGCCGCCTCTGGAGCCGAAGCAGTTGCGACTGTGGGAGCTAGGCCGTCTAAAGGCTCTAGTCAGAGTTGAGAGTTCTCCCCAGCTGGCGGCCTATAACCTTCAGGGGAAACTTGAAGTTATCCACAGAGTTATGCACCGCTAAAATGGCCCAGATTTAGCTCTCTGTGGCTCTTTGAATGACAAGCTCTCTGACTCTGGCAGCATCGGCCGATCCGGCCATGGCTTTCATTACGGCACCGATTACTGCCCCTGCGGCCTGAAGTTTTCCTTCACGAATCTTTTCTAAAACATCAGGCTGCTCGGCAAGCACCTTGTCGATGGCTTCAAGAAGCGCCCCGTCGTCCGAGACAACCTCGAGTCCTCGGGTCGCAATGATCTCAGAGGGCTCTCCCTCGCCGGCCAATACTCCGGTTAGGACCTCGCGCGCTAGTCGGTCGGTAAGTTTTCCTGATTCGACGAGTTCGGCAATAGATGCTACCTGGGCCGGTGTGATTGAGAGCTCTGTGATGTCTTTGTCTTCGCTGTTTGCAATTCTTGCAATCTCTCCGGTCCACCACTTTCTGGCAGCTTGTGGTTTTGCACCCGCTTTCACTGTCTCATCAATCTCGTCGAGCAAATCTGAGTTAACAACATCGCGGAACTCTAGTTCGCTAAAGCCCCACAGCTCCATAAGTCGCTTGCGACGTATGGCTGGCTTTTCAGGCAAGGTGGCTCGAATCTGTTCGATCCACTCCTTGGAGGGTTGGATTGGAACTAGATCTGGCTCTGGGAAGTAGCGGTAGTCGTCGGCATCTGATTTTGGTCGACCAGAAGAAGTTGCTCCGCGGTCTTCGTGCCAGTGTCGGGTTTCTTGAATGATGGCAACGCCTTGAGAAAGAAGGTGAGCTTGCCTTTGGATTTCGTATTTAACCGCACGCTCGATGCTGCGAAGTGAGTTAACATTTTTGGTTTCAGTTCTGGTGCCAAGCTTCGCCTCGCCCTTTGGCCTAATTGAAACGTTTGCGTCACAGCGAACGTTTCCTCTTTCCATGCGCGCATCAGATACCCCTAAGTTCTTCACTATCTCTCGAATCGATCGAACATAAGCTGCCGCTAGTTCAGGGGCTTCATCGCCTGCACCGTAAATCGGTTTGGTCACGATTTCAACTAGCGGGACACCTGCTCTATTGAAATCAACCAGAGAGTACTCAGCCCCTTGGATTCTTCCGGTGCTTCCTCCAACGTGAGTTAGCTTTCCAGCGTCTTCCTCCATGTGAGCTCGCTCAATTTCAACGGTAAAAACTTTGCCCGAAGGCACCTCGATGTCAATCTTGCCCTCGAAGGCAATCGGCTCGTCATACTGTGAGGTCTGGAAATTCTTTGCCAGATCTGGGTAGAAATAGTTCTTTCTAGCAAATCTTCCAGTAGCCGCGATTTCGCAATCTAGCGCCAGACCAATCTTGATTGAATTCTCAATTGCTTTTCCGTTTACAGCTGGCATAGCTCCCGGAAAGCCAAGGCAGTTAGGGCAAACGTTGGTGTTTGGTTCATCGCCAAAGACGTTGGCGCAACCGCAAAACATCTTGGTATTGGTGTTTAGCTCCACGTGAACTTCGAGTCCGATTACGACTTCGTATGCTTCTAGGGCCTTTTGGTAATCCATTAGCTGATCTTTGGCCATTAGTTCACCTTCAGCTCTGGAGCAAAGTCCATCATCTTTTTAGACCACTTGGCTTCAAGAAGTTTTTCCAGTGCGGCACCAACTTTGTATAGTCTGGCGTCCTCACGAGCCGGTGCTAAAAATTGTGCGCCGACTGGCAAGTTGTCTTCTTTGGCCAGACCCACCGGAAGACTCATGCCAGGAATTCCTGCCAGGTTGGCAGGAATGGTTGCGATGTCGTTTAGATACATCGCAAGAGGGTCTTCCTGCTTCTCGCCTAGCTTGAACGCCGTTGTTGGAGCAGTTGGGGAAACCAGCACGTCGGCTTTTTCAAATGCTTTCGCAAGATCAGCTTGGATCAAAGTCCTGACCTTTTGAGCACTCCCGTAGTAAGCGTCATAGTATCCAGAGGAAAGTGCGTAGGTTCCAAGGATTATTCTGCGCTTAACTTCTGGACCAAAACCAGCTTCGCGGGTAGCTGACATTACCTTTTCAACCGTTGCGGCACCTTCTGGCATAACTCTCAGGCCAAAGCGGACCGAGTCAAAGCGTGCAAGGTTTGATGAAGCTTCAGCCGGTTGAATCAGGTAGTAGGCAGCTATCGCATACTGAAAGCTTGGGCAGCTTACTTCCACAAGCTCAGCTCCAGCGGCAACGAGGAGATCTAGCGCCTCATTGAATTTTTCAGAAACTCCTTTTTGGAAACCGTCACCGGTGAGTTCTTTGATGATTCCGATTCTTAGGCCCTTGACTGAATCGTTCTTGGCCGCTTCTGTCATCGAGCCCAGGCTCTCAGGCAACGAGGTGGCGTCCATTGGGTCGTGCCCAGCAATCGCATCTTGCAGCATTGCTGCATCCATAACACTTCTAGTTACTGGTCCAACCTGATCTAGCGAAGAACCAAGGGCGATTAATCCGTATCTAGAGACTGCTCCGTAGGTTGGCTTTACACCGACAGTTCCAGTAACGGCAGCTGGAAATCTAATTGATCCTCCGGTATCAGAGCCGATTGCAAGCGGAGCTTGCATTGAAGCAACAGCTGATGATGAACCACCACCGGACCCACCTGGGGTTCTGGTGAGATCCCAAGGGTTTAGAGAAGGTCCGTAAGCGGAGTTTTCAGTTGACGAACCCATGGCAAATTCATCCAAATTGGTTTTGCCAAGAATTGGCATGCGATTCGCCAGAATTTTCTTGACCACAGTGGCGTCATACGGCGGCACCCAGCCCTGCAATATCTTTGATCCAGCGGTTGTCGCAATGCCAATGGTTGCCAAGTTGTCCTTGACAGCAATTGGGACTCCCGCGAGCGCCGGAAGGGATTCACCCTTAGCTCTAAGCTCATCAACCTGTTTTGCCTGAGAAAGCGCGAGCTCGTGAGTAACTGTTAGGAAGCTGTTGATCTTCGGGTTTAGCTTGTCGATGTTGTCAAGCTGGGCTTTGGTTAGCTCGACCGAAGAAATCTCTTTTTTTGCCAGCATGCCGGCAAGCTCGGTTGCGGACTTTGTTAGTAGCGACATTTATTCCTCATCCAAAATTGCCGATACCTTGAACCTGCCCGAGTCGCTTTCGGGGGCACCGGATAGCGCCTGGGCTTGAGTAAGAGAGGGGGTGACCACGTCCTCGCGGAACACGTTAGACATGGCAATAGGGTGACTGGTTGCCTTGATGTCATCGCTGGCGATGGCTTGCACCGTGGCTACCGAATCAACGATGAGGGCAAGTTGGCTAGCAAACTGGGCCACCTCGGCCTCGGTTACCTCAATGCGGGCTAATCCGGCAAGATGCCTGACCAGCTCTGGAGTGATTTCAGTCATTTAAGCCTTCGGGAAACTAATCTGGTTAAGTGTTGGCTCAGTAGGCCTTAGGCCATTCTAGCAAGATAGATATTGCTTGATTTTGGGGGTCTTTTGGGCGCTAAAGTAGAGTCCTAGGCTAAAGGATAACCAGGGAAAGTACAGGGCACTCGAATTGGAAAACTCGGAATTTACAGTCGCGTTCAGAGGCTACGACAAAGATGAGGTTGACACCGCTTTCACGTCCATGCGCGAAGAGCTTGAGCACGTTCGTGAGTACAACTACAAAGCTGCCAGCGAAGTCGAGTTTCTAAAGAGCGAAATCGCAAGCTTGAAGCAGCGCCTAAAGCGCGATTCTGGAACCGGCTACGCCGAACTTGGCGCTCAATTCGAACAGACTCTTCGAGTTGCTGAAGAGCAAGCCAGAAAACTTATGACTGACGCCGGTCAAGATGCACTTCGCGTTCGTGAGACCGCTAAAGCAGAAGCAGAGCAACTAGGTCGCAAGGCTGAAGCTGCAGCACAAAAACTTCTTTCTGACACTGAAAGTAAAGTGAAAGAGATCCGCCTAGAAGCCGAGCGCCTAAGCGCCGAAACAATTGCGGCAGCAAAGACCCAGGCCGCTGAAGCGTCAGAAAAGACTGTTCACGCTCAGCGCGAAGCAGCAGCCATTCGCTCCGAAGGTGAACGATTTGCCGCAGAATTGCGTGCCCAGGTTCACCGTGAGACCGAAGAGGCAAGAGCGGTTGCTACCGAACTTTCTCAGCGCACTGCTCAGTCGCGAGTTGAGCTTGAAGCAGAGCTAAAGACCAAGCGTGATGAGAGCGAGCAAGAAGCACTTCGTATGTATGAGGCAGCTGTAAAGCAGGCTCAGCAGGCAACTGAAGAAGCTAATAAGGCCGTAGCCGAGGCGTCTAAGCTTTCTGCTGAGCTAAACGCTCAAGCAGAAAGAATTTTGCGCGATGCAAAGCTACAAGCAAGCAACCTAACCGAAGATGCTCAGAGAAACGCTGGAAACCTAATCAACCAGTCACGTCGTCGTGCGGAGCTGCTAGCTCGTAAGGCTGAGGCTTATGCCAACGCTGTGATTGTTGATGGTCAAGAGCGGCTATCTCGCTGGGAGTCAGAGTCGAACGAGATTGAGGACTTCCTGAACACCATGAAGTCTCTTATGTCCACAGAGTCCATGGTGGCCGCTGATGAGACTTTGGTTCAGAGTGAACTTGAAGGAAATTCAAACTCAATCACCGATGGATCAGATTCTGAAGTTGATTACAGTGCCGGCACCAGAGCGAGCTACGAACCAATCGAAGTCGAGTCCTACGAGGACAACAAGAGGGACTAATTCGCCTTCAGGCGCTTTAGAAACTCCGCTTCACTAATTACTTGAACTCCAAGAGATTCTGCCTTACCCAATTTCGAACCCGCATTTGCTCCGGCCAACACAAAAGCTGTGTTCTTGGAAACCGATGACGCAGCTTTACCTCCAGCTGCGATGATGGCCTCTTCAGCTTGATCCCTGGAAAGCGACTCTAGGGTTCCAGTAACAACAATGCTCATTCCAGAAAAGACTCCGGATTCGCCTTGAGAGATTTCTTGGGTGAAGTTCACGCCAGCTTTTTTCCAAGCGGTCACTATTTCGCTGTGCCATTCGAGCTGGATCCATTCCTTTATGGTTCGAGCAACAACTTGCCCGACTCCATCAACAGCAGCAAGCTCTTCTTCGCTTGCGGAAAAAACTTTGTCAATTGAACCAAATGAGTTCATTAAAGATCTAGCCGCTACTGGCCCAACGTGTCTAATAGAGAGCGAAACCAATACGCGCCAAGCTGGTTGATTCTTGGCTTTTTCAAGCTCCTCGAGCAATTTAGTTGCAACAGTTGCAGGCGAGCCATCTTTTTTGCGGAAGTACTCAACAACCTTTTCGTTACCTTCCGAATC
>CAXNHQ010000042.1:0-7310 GCA_964202285.1 Rhodoluna sp.
AACCAGATGGCTGGTGGCGATTTTGGAGAACCATCAGCAGGCTGATGGTTCTGTGAAAATTCCAGCAGCACTGAGGCCTTATTTGGGTGGCCAGGAAGTAATCGTTCCTAAATCACCCAAGAAATCATAGGCATTAACTTTTGAGCAAAACTTCCAACCTTACCCCCAACGAGCGTTGGCTAATTGGCCTAGACATTGATGGAACCCTCGTTCACGATGACGGCTACCTTTCACCTGAAGTTGCTAAAGAAGTTAGTCGAGTAAAAGACCTCGGGCACGAAGTAATCGTTGCAACTGGAAGATCGGCACCTAATGCTGTTCCGGTAGTCCGAGACCTTGGAATCCACAATGGTTTCGTTGTGAGCTCAAATGGAGCAGTAACAGTTGAGCTGGATACAGATCACCCCAGAGGGTTCAAGATGTCGGATGTAGTGACCTTTGACCCCGCCGAAGTACTATCTCAGCTAATTGAACACCTACCTGAGGCACACTTTGCCGTAGAAGATCTCGATGGAAGCTATCGCTTCCATCGACCTTTTCCTAGTTACGCACTAGGTGATCAAAACTTTGAAACTCCTCTAGATGAACTCATGCACCACCCTGTGAGTCGAGTCGTTGTCCTTTCCCCAGAGCATGACGTGGATGAATTTCTAGGTCTGATTTCAAAAATCGGATTAGCTTCCGTGAGCTACGCAATTGGATACACTGCCTGGCTAGATATCTCTCCGCAAGGAGTTACGAAAGCCAGTGCTTTAGAAGTTCAGCGCCAGAGATTGAATATCCCAACACACCAAGTGCTAGTTATGGGCGACGGGCGAAACGACATCGAAATGTTTCAATGGGCTAAATCTGGCGGGGGAATGGCCTTTGCTATGGGTCAAGCGCCCGAGGAAGTTCGGAATGCGGCAACTGATGTGACCAGTAGTGTCACTGACGACGGGGTGGCCAGAGTTCTAGCAGGCCTCGAGGGCATTTTGTTTAGCCGACAGGGCTAAGAACTAATCTCGTAGTTGCTATAAACTCCTTTACGGAGGTCTGTCCGAGCGGCCGATGGAGCTGGTCTTGAAAACCAGTGAACAGCAATGTTTCGTGGGTTCGAATCCCACGGCCTCCGCCAATAAAGCTGACAACTAGCTGAGCTTAGGGTCTTGAATCATACTCTCTCAATAGAATTGAGAATTAGGCCTCAATCTTGGAACAGGAATCAAGTGTCAGATCAACTTCCGAATTTCGCAACACGATTTGTTGTTAGGCCACCATCCAACCCAAAAAGACTTCCTCCTCGTCACGGAAACTCCAAGAAGCCACCTCGACTCGGCAAGATAATTGGTTTCACACTCAAGACAATCGCAGTTGGCCTAGGAGCAATCCTTGCCATAACCGGGATCACTGCTTTTGATGTCTATAACCAAATTAACCAAGACAACATCGTCTTGGTCAAGCCAACCGTGACAGATGACACAGAAACTCAACCCACGGACACACCCGCTGGTATAGAGGGCCCGATCAACATGTTAATTGTTGGCTCTGACACCCGAGAGGGCCAAAGTGCTGAATTCGGCGAAGTTGAATCAGAGCTTGCCGACGTGATTATGCTTTTGCACATCTCCGCAGACCGCACTAACGCTTCAGTGGTTTCATTCCCAAGAGACCTTCTGGTTCCAATCCCCTCTTGTCCTGACCCCAAAGGCGGGTCATTCGCAGCAATGTCGAGGCAGATGATCAACTCCTCGATTGGTTACGGTGGTGTTGCTTGTACTCATTTGACAGTCCAGAAACTTACTGGCCTGGAAATCCCATACGTGGCCATGATTGATTTCCAAGGTGTAATTGAAATGTCTAACGCTGTTGGTGGAGTGGAAGTGTTTCTAGAAAAAGCGGTAAACGATCCAACCACCGGGCTCAATCTTCAGGCGGGAGTGAACATCCTCCAAGGTGTTGATGCCTTGGCATTCTTGCGCGCTAGAAAAGGGATTGGAGATGGTTCAGACCTGAACAGGATTTCCAACCAACAATTATTCCTCAAGTCTCTCTTTGACAAAGTAAAGAGTGAAGGCGTACTGAATAACCCAATTTATCTTTACAGCCTGGCCAGTGCTGCTGCCAGAAACATGAGGCTATCGGAGTCGATGTCTGATCTTGGAACCATGTTCAACCTCGCATCGGCTCTTCGCGAAATAGACTCCTCACAACTAGCATTTCTGCGAATTCCAGTGCGTGGGGCTCGTGGAGAGGGTGAGGGAGGACGTCTAGAGCCGATAACGAGCGAAGCGGACAAACTTTTCGAACAAATCAGAAATGACGTTCCCGTGATTGTAGAAGTAGCAACACAGTAGTTTTTGATTCTCTAATCCCCAGGTTAGCTGGCCGAACGAGATAGCTGTTATCTACTGTTTTGTCCTTACCGTTTTGAGCTAAACTCATAGAGTTCTCGGAGACGTCGCATAGCCCGGTCGAGTGCGCCTCACTGCTAATGAGGTAGGGGTGTTAAAGCCCCTCGGAGGTTCAAATCCTCTCGTCTCCGCCAAACCCAAACACGTAGTCAAAGCGCCAGACCCCCTATAGAAGTAGAGTTGGTAAGTGCTAAATGTAGTCAAACGGTCTCTCCGCTTTATGAGCAAAAGAGAGAGATTTGTATTCTTTACACGCCTTGCTCTGAGAGCAATAGTCGCAATCCTTGACCTTATTGGGATATTAGCCATCGGTTTCCTAGCTACCTCAATGGCCATATTTATTACAGAAGGCAGCGACCCGACCAGAGTAATCGAAGTTGGATCCTTATCCATTCCAGCGATTTCACTTCAATCCCTCCCAATTATCTCCGGTCTAATTTTGCTTTTGTTTTCCTCCAAGGCTATTTTTTCAATCCTCCTCACAAGACAACTGGCTCATTTCCTGGCACGAATAGAGGCTCGAGCAGCGAGAGCGATTGCTAAAAATGCTTTTGGTCATGGAATTCAGGGCGCGAGACAGAACTCAAGAGAAGAAATACTTTACGCAGTTCAGACGGGCTCTCCGAGCGCATTTAACAGTGTGCTTAACTCTATAGGAACTCTAAGTTCTGAGGGCTTCCTTTTCATTCTTGTGCTGACAGCATTTGCGGTTGTAAACCCAGTAATCGCATTGGGTGCCGTATTGTATTTTGGATTTATCGGTTTTCTAATTCAACTTTTTATTGGCCGGGTAATGAATAGGACGGGCACCATCCTCACAGAATCCACAGTTGAGGCCAATGGACTCCTGTCGGATCTAGGCGACGTGTTACGGGAAGCTACCATCCAGGGGCGCAGAGGCTACTTCTACAATCGAATCTTCCAATCTCGCCTCAAGACCTCTGGGAGCTTTGCCACACAGTTTGTCATGTCGGGCATGCCTAGGTACATTGTTGAAACTTCACTGATCATAGCGATAGCAATTTTCATCATTTTCCAAGCTTTTTCTGGAGACATTGAATCATCGGCTGCAACGATTGGAATTTTCCTATCAGGCGGACTGAGATTAACCTCTTCCATACTCCCACTCCAGGGAGCGCTCCTAGTAATCAAACAGGCGGTACCACACGCCACTCGGGCGCTGGATCTTCTTGAATTTGAGGAAGACTCTGACGAGGAGTATCAGCCAACCGTTCTAGTAGAGGGCTCAAGGGGACCACTATCAATCCAAATAGAGAACTTGTCCTTTCAATACAAAGGGAGTTTGTCGAAAACTTTGAGCAACATCGACCTCCAAATCCCTTCAGGTTCCCAGGCCGCATTTATCGGTACCTCAGGAGCAGGAAAATCTACTTTGGCTGATCTCATTCTCGGACTTCTAGAACCATCGTCAGGCAAGGTTTCTATTGATGGGGTGAATCCGATCCAATTGATTTCAAAGCATCCAGGGTTGCTTGGTTACGTGCCCCAAAAACCTGGAATGATTTCGGGAACTATTGCTCAGAACATTGCTCTTGGAGTGGAGCCTGCAGACATTAACCAGGCTTGGCTACATGAGGCAATATCAGCGGCTCACCTATCCGACTTCATCGACTCTTTGCCAGATGGCTTGGAAACTGACCTAGGCAAGCGCAAAGACGAACTTTCTGGGGGTCAGTTACAGAGGATAGGGCTTGCTAGAGCGCTCTACTCGCGACCGAAACTATTGGTTATGGACGAAGCAACGAGTGCATTGGATGCTGAATCCGAAGATCGAATAAACATGGCTCTTGATGAGGTGAGAGGGAAGGTCACCGTGATACTTGTGGCACACAGACTGAACACAATCCAGAGATCCAACATTGTCTTTTTGGTCGATAATGGTCGCGTTGTGGCATCAGGTACTTTCCAGGAACTACTGAAAAGTAACAAGACTGTTCAAAACTTAGCCGCTTTGATGGCAATTGACTCTGAAGGCTAAATAGCACAAACATAAAACCTCATAAAGTAACTAAGCTACCGGCTACCTTATTAGGAAATCTAGCTCGAAGAACAAAGCTCGTGTTTTCAAGTGTTTGAACAGCTCCATAGAACCCATTGAGTTCAAGTGGCTCCCGTACCTGAAAAATAATGAGGATCCCGAACTCATCAAATAACTTGTACTAGCACCATCGCTAAACAAATGAGCTTATTGTAGATCGGTGTTCTAATGAATTGGGTGAGCGTGGTTACCTTGCCTAAGCTGACTAAAAAAGCTGGACTCCCTCGCAAAAGCCGGCATTTTGGAAACAATCCGCGCGAACCAAATAACTTTCCAGTCAGGGTGGCCTGATAGGCGCGCTCGTTCTTTCACAGCCGTCAAGTGAACGAGACTACCCGGCGAGATTTTGGCAATCCGAGCAAAAAGAGTATCGTCAGCTTTATAGAACGGGCTCCAAGGACAACCCAGGTTGTCACGACACAAAACTTGAGCCGGACTTGGTAAATGCCAAGGCTTGGTGGCGCCCGCATAGTGGGCAACTTTTATCTCATCCTTATTCTGGAGTCTAAACAAATAGGCGCCAAATGCATTGTAATTTCCACTAATTAACTGGACATCTCCCGCGTGCACCGCGTTCAGAGCATCCTGGTCATCACCCACAACTCCTCTTGCGCTAAATTCATTCAACGAGCTCAAATATCTCTGGTGGAGTCCAGACTCTAAAGAGCTAGATTTCCACGAAATCACGCCGGAGTTAAAGTAAGTCTCAATAGGGTTTCCAGAAAGCTGTTGCCGCTTAGAATCAACTTGATGACATTTTGCAGCCACAAGGTTAGCTGTCCTGCGTTGTGGGAAAAACGCAGTCTTCAAGTCATTCCAAGATGTGCACAGCACCGCATCCACATCAACCCATAGCCAGTCTCTTGCTTCAAGAAACTCCGGTAACCGAAGCCTAACCAGTGCTGTTTTTGTCAAGTAACCATGTGTTTCTGGCATATCGCTCAGGTCAAGCTCCACAAATTCGAAAGGAGCTCTCTCCATAAAGGCATTCACAGTATTGTGAATCAGGTTCTGATCACCTTTCGACAATTCACCCTTCGCGGAGAACAGCCAGAGTTTCACATTTTTATCTCGCCACAGGCCGTTTTCACTCAAGTTTGCAATCAACACCAACGCCGGGTAAAGGTAGTTTGCATCTGCTGCTATGACTACGTTGATTTTCAAGAATTTACCTTTCTACGCGGTCAACACAATCACCAGGGTTTAGATTTACCCTTACCAAAGGCAGCCACAATCCTGCTTGCCACCAAATACTTAAGCTTTCTTGAAATACCATTCATTCTACTTTTTGCCCGGGAGTATTTGCCCCCCCCTAGACCTAGCCACAGTTGGTAGTAACCTGTCCACTTTTGGTTGGGGCGGCCGTCCCAGAATTTCAATGGTCCCCAGGAATGCAATATAAGACTTTGTGGAAGCTCCATTTTTGGGTCGGCACAGTATATTTCTCCATCTAGCTCTAACCACTTGTAAGACACACTATTCAGAAAAATATCAAGAATTGCCTGCTCGGGGTAGTAGAGGTTTGAACTGTGAAGAAGGTAGGTCGAGTAGAGGCAAGGCGAGGCGCTTTGGTGATCAGGGAATGTGTCATTTACCACCAAGAGGCCGGCAGAAAGCCCTTCTTTAGCCAAAGTTTCGACATCTACATTTTGAGGTGGACTAATAAATGCGTTTTCAAACGGCTGGCCACTTGTCATGAAAGCTAAATCAAAATTGTTTTTTGAAATTACATCAGTCAACCGACCCTTAATGACGATGTCATAGTCAAACCAAATAACCCGCCTGTAATGACTGAGGTGGCTGAACACCTCAAATTTACTCAGAACCAATGGCGAAAAGTATGCAACCGCCCTAGAGGAATACAAATCCAACCACCTAATTGGAGGGTGAAACACATTTACTTCAACGTTAATTCCTCTTGCACCAAGAGCCGCCTTGAGTTTCGGTAATCTAGAGTCAGAGTAGAGGATAAAGTCAAAACCCTCGGAGCCGTGCAGGTCCACAAAATTTAGAATTGAAACTCCTGCGGCGAATTCCATGTCTGCGGTAAACCCATAACAAACACAAACTTTTGTTGATTTCACCTTATCTATGTTTAGGTCTTCTTGATTTACTCTCATTGATGGGCCACCCTAATATTTTCACGCTACCAGATTTCATCGAGTTTCCTTCTCGAAACACAATTTGAATCTCAAAGTATCTATAGAACTCCTTTGATGTGATTTCTTTTTAGATGTAATGAAATTTCGAGAGCGAATAACGCATCAGTGCTTCAATGGGCCTTAATCAACGGAAAGCTTCACTATTAGTCCTTGCCCCGTAGGTAATCCCAAAATTCCAAATCCTAACTCTTTCGCAAGAGCATCCATTGCGTTGTGAGACTCCACGAATTCAGGTGAGCCATAGTCATCTAGAAGAACAATTCCACCAATAATTATCTTGTCCCATAAGTACCTAAGTCCTTCGACCTCGGGCGAAGCGGCGTTTAGGTCAACATGAACAAACCTGATATTTTCGAGATCTAGAGTTTTGAGCACAGTAGGAATTTCACCCTGAACGAATTTGACCCCCGATTGTGTAGCGAAGCGAGAGCGCAGATTCTCTAAATCGGCACTGTAGTAAGAATTATCAGTCCCTTGTATGGGTTGACCTGTTTTCTTATTCACCGCCAAATTGGAAAATCTGTCTACCAAGTAAACCTCACCTAGATCCGCAAGGTCTTCATGATTGAGAGCCATTGTGAACATCCACGCTTTCCCGGTGCCAAGCTCAACCGCGGAACCTTGGAGGCGCAGCGATTCTCTAAAGGCCCACAAAAACACGTGAGACCGCCAGTCAATCTGGAAGTCCTTCCCGAT
>CAXNHQ010000043.1:0-7239 GCA_964202285.1 Rhodoluna sp.
AGAGAAACATCGGCCAACTCGGGGGAGACTTTCTCAATAATGCCCTTATCAATTACCCGAACTTGCTTTCTGCTGTTACCAGACTTTTGCCAAACTTGGAAACAGGTAGCCAGGTGGGTCTTTGTGGACAGTGGCAAGCCAGTTGCATCCACGTAGTCAATGTCGATATCTTGATCTAATACAAGTTCAAATCTTAGGTCTAGCCGGTTAGTTACCGACCATTTCCTCCAGGACCGTGGAACGATGAAGCAAATTGCATCACTGATTTCTGCAGCATGATTAAAAAATGGAATACTCAATGAGTTATTTCTGCCAAAGGGGGGGTTGGAAATTGTAATTAGGTTTGTTTCCGTGATCTGCTGCTCGAGAAAATTGCCTTCAGTGACTAGTTCGTGAAGTGGCTCAATGTCAAAGCTGATTACCTTGCCGGCTCCTGCAGTCAAAACCGCTTCAATGAAGGCACCCGTTCCACCAGCTGGTTCCAAAACAGTTTTGCCAGCAAGCGGACCTAAGATTTTTTCAATCTCAGAAACAAGTTCGATTGCAAGCTTTTTTGGGGTGTAATACTGCTCTTTGCCAGTAACCCTTGTGTTTCCAGGCTTAGAAGCGGGGAGGGTTTCAGTGGGCATTACTCAAGGCTAACAACTATTTCTTTCTTCTCCGGATTAGTTATTGAACTCCAAAGCTAGAAGCGTGCTGCAGGTTGATTACCAGAAAACAGCGAGAACCACGTTTAGCAAAGTCAGCCCACCGATTGTTCCAAGGATTGATCCAGTCACAGGCTTTTGCTTTCGCTTAAGCATGACCAAAACCACGATGATTAGAACCACAACTGTCTTGATGGCGATCTTGCTGTGATCAAGATCTTCTCCACCACCAAGGGCTAATTCCCATTCGCGCACTCCAACAAGCAACAACCCTGTCAGGAGAGAAGTCCATGCACCGTGCACCATTGCCGGAAGGATCTCTGCGGTCTTGGCTCGAAGCGCCTTAATCTGCACCAAGAAACCACCCAGTAGAGCGGATAGTCCAACCAGGTGTAGCACAACAAGAAAACTCTTAATGATTCCAGCAAGTACCAGCATTTATTCTCCTTAGTTAGTTAAAGGATAATCGCTTCATTGTTATCGCCGCTTCAACCGCTTCGGCGCCTTTGTCCTCTTTAGAGCCAGGAAGACCTGCTCGATCTAGGGCTTGCTTCTCATTGGATACGGTAAGTAGTCCAAAACCAATAGGGACCGAAGTGTCCAATTGAACCCTTGTTAGCCCACTGGTGGCGGCATCACAAACGTAATCAAACTGTGGTGTTTCACCCTGGATCACAACGCCAAGAGCAATCACTACCTCAGCACCGCTCTTGATTGCCATTTGCGCTGCTAAAGGTAACTCAAATGCTCCTGGGACACGGATGACTTTGTAGTCACTGTTTCCAGCGGCCTTAAGGGCTCTCTCGGCTCCCGCCAGCAAACCATCCGTGATTTGTTCGTGCCAACTGGTAACTAGAACAGTGACTTGAATTCCTGAGGCATCGATTTCGATTTTTGGTGCACCATGGCTACTCATTGCGTTCCAATTCCGGGATCATGTGTCCCATTTTCTCTCTCTTGGTTTCCATGTACTCCACGTTCTCATCCTGTTGCCCAACAACAATTGGCACATACTCGTTCACGAGAATCCCTGCTGCCTCGAGGGCTTCAATCTTGGCGGGGTTGTTACTCATCAATCGAACGCTTTTTATTCCTAGGTCTCCAAGAATAGAAACGGCGGCGCCGTACTCTCTTGCCTCACTAGGAAGACCAAGCGCCAGGTTGGCTTCAACGGTATCCATACCTTGATCCTGAAGAGCATAGGCCTTGAGTTTATTCAGAAGCCCAATTCCTCTTCCTTCCTGCCCGCGGAGATAAATCACTACTCCACCTTTGGGGTCAGTGGCAATCTTGTCCAACGCAAAGTCAAGCTGTGGACCACACTCACATTTTTTGGAACCAAAGGCCTCACCGGTGATGCACTCACTGTGCATCCGAACCAACACGTTGTCGTGCTTTGGCTCCCCAGCAATTATGGCTACGTGTTCCGCAGTTGTCTTTGTGTCGTAGTAACCGCGCACCTTGAATACGCCATGAGTGCTTGGCATCTTGGCTTCGGCTTCAAAACGGATTCGGCTAACAGAATCGTCTTTCGGTATTTCGTGAGCTTGCTCGCGATACTCGAAGATTTGCCCAATGCTAATTACCGGCAAGCCTTCTTTTGCTCCAACTTCTTGAAGCTCCGGTAAACGCATCATTGTGCCATCGCCAGATACCATTTCGGCAATTACGCCAACTGGAGTAAGCCCTGCAAGCTTTAGAAGATCCACCGTAGCTTCAGTGTGTCCCGGTCTTCCAAAGACACCATCCGGGTGTGCTCTAAGGGGAATAACGTGGCCTGGTCTAATCAGATGTGCTGGTTGGGATTCTGGGTCAGCCAGAATCCGAAGAGTGTGAGCGCGATCGGCAGCGCTGATTCCGGTAGTCACACCCGATGCTGCATCAACCGAAACTGTGTACTGGGTTCGATAGCGATCTTGATTGTTGTTTGTCATCAGCGGTAGGTCAAGTCGGTTGGCTAGCGATTCGGACATCGGGGCACATAGGAATCCTGAGGTGTGGTTCACCATCCAAGAAATCCATTCAGGCGAGGCGAATTGAGCTGCCATGATGGCATCGCCCTCGTTCTCCCGGTTTCGGTGATCAACTACCAGAACCGGCTTGCCGGCTTTTAGTGTCTCGAGTGCTTGTTCTATGGTTGCCAGATTCATTTCTGACTCCTTGCTTCTATTAGTTTCTCAATGTGCTTTGCCAAAATATCCGCTTCTACGTTCAGTTTTTCGCCTGTGGTTTTTATACCTAGGGTGGTGAGTCTTAATGTTTCTGGAATCAGACTTAGAGAAACGACGTCGTTAGTTATATCGTTTACTGTCAGGGAAACCCCATCAAAGGTTATTGAGCCTTTGTGTACAACGTACTTGGCTAGCTCGGCTGGTATCTTCACTTTCACAACCTCCCAGTTAGCACTTGGCTCGCGGGAGATTATCTCCGCCACTCCATCCACATGCCCCTGAACCACGTGACCTCCAAAGCGACCAGCTCCTGACATCGCCCGCTCTAGATTCACACGGTCGCCTTCGGCTATTCCTCTTAGGCTGGTTCGATTCAAGGTCTCGAGCATCACATCGGCAACGAAACCGTCATCGGTCACTTCGGCTGCGGTTAGGCAAACTCCACTGACTGAGACAGACTCACCTTGAGCCAAATCTGATCGAACCAACTTCCCGCTCACTTTCAAGCGAATGCTGTCAGTTAATTCCTGAACTCCAGTCACGGTCCCTAGTTCCTCAATGATCCCGGTAAACATCAACTTGTCCTAACTGGTCTAGCAATAATTTGAACATCTGCACCTAGCTTGGTTACCTCAGTAAACTCCAGCACTTTAGCCTGATCAATTCCTGGAACGTCGATTGATCCGATAGCAAATTTGTCGCCACCAAGTAGTTTCGGGGCTAGATAAATCACAAACTCGTCCACCAGATCCAATTGCACGAATCGACTAGCTAGCGTTGGACCCCCCTCAACTAGAACGTGTTTGATTCCTTTATCGTAAAGCTCACCTAGTGCCCCGTGAATCGACTGGGTTTTCATTGTCAAGGTTTCGGCACTTTCATTGAATACTCTCAGATTGGGTGAGATCTCACGCTCTCCAAGCACCACACGGAGTGGTTGATGATCATATAGCGAACCATCTTCTTTTCTGGCAGTTAGCTCAGGATCATCAATAATCGCTGTTCCTGTTCCAATTAAAATCGCATCCACTTCGGATCTTCTCAGATGCGCATCTGCGCGGGACTCTGTTCCACTTATCCACTTACTTGTTCCGTCTTGGGCAGCAGCTCGACCATCAATACTGCTAGCCCACTTTAGGCTGACAAAGGGACGCTTGTTTTTTGCTGCAGTCAACCACACTCTAGATTGCTCATCTGCTCTATCGGCAAAAATTCCGGATTCAACCTCTACTCCAGCAAGCTGGAGAGTTTTTGAACCACCAGCTGAGTTATCCCCGGGATCGCTGGAAGCAAATACGACCTTGCTAATTCCTGCAACAATTAGTGCCACCGCGCACGGTCCAGTTTTTCCAGTGTGATTGCATGGCTCTAGAGTGATCACTGCTGTGGCACCAGGTTCAAGCTTGTCTCTGCCTGAAAGGGCAGCCTTGATTGCAACAACTTCTGCGTGGTCAGTTCCAGAACCCTTGTGATAACCCTCGCCAATGACTTCGCCAGCGGCGTTCAAGATGACGGCGCCCACTTGAGGGTTCACTCCAGTAATAGGACCTCTCAGGGCAAGCTCGAGTGCGCGATTCATCGCGTCTTCGATACTTAGCTTGGTCATCACTTCTACCCATGTTCTTTTGGCGAACGTCGGGGCAGCGGAATGGGAAAGTAGAGTCAACCAAATTGGCACTTAAGCGCCAACGGCTAACCCTAGGTTCTTCTCCCATCCGGACTTTAACCGTCGGCTCTGGAATTTCACCAAATCAACCGAATTAGAACTTTTTCAAGATCTGATTCGGGTCGCGGGCTATACCGCCGGCTCAGATTTTCACTGACCCCGAAGAACGTTGTTACATGGCTATCTTTACAGATAACAGCCAGCTATGCCAATGATTGAGGCTAGCTCCCAGCTAACTCCTAGGAATGAAGCCAATTTTGTCGTAAACGCTGGCCAATGTGGTCTCGGCAATTTCGTTTGCTCGATCGGCACCTGAGGCCAACATGGCATCAAGCTCTTTGGTATTAGCCAGCAGTTCTGTTGCGCGAACTCTGATTGGCTCGATTACAGATATCACAGCGTCAGCCACATCGCTTTTTAGATCGCCATAACCCTTGCCGGAAAGTGATTGCTCCAACTCAGCTATTGAAGTTCCCGTTACCGCCGAATAGATACCGAGCAGGTTCGAAACCCCCGGCTTGTTCTCTGCGTCAAATCGAATCTCTCCATCGGTATCGGTAACCGAACCCTTGATTTTTATGACGGTGACGCTGGAGTCATCCATTATATTGATGGTGCCCTTTGGTTCGTTTGATTTCGACATCTTAGCTGTTGGGTTTTGTAGATCATAAATCTTTGCGGTCTCTTTAAGAATGTGTGCTTCTGGAACCGTGAATGTCTGCCCGAATCTCGAGTTAAATCTCATAGCCAAATCTCTGGTTAGTTCCAAGTGCTGTCTTTGGTCTTCACCAACTGGAACTTTTTTGGGCTGATAAAGCAAGATGTCAGCAGCTTGCAAAATTGGATAGGTAAACAAGCCAACGGAGGCGCTATCAGCACCTGCTTTTTGTGATTTGTCTTTGAACTGAGTCATGCGGTTGGCTTCACCAAATCCAGTTATGCAATTTAGCACCCAGGCAAGTTGCGCATGGGCTGGCACCTGCGATTGGACAAAAAGAGCGGATTTTTTGGGATCAATTCCAGCAGCGAGGTACTGCGCTGCGGTACGGCGAGTATTGTCTCGAAGCTCGGTCGGGTCTTGCGGAACCGTTATGGCATGCAAGTCAACAATCATGTAATAGGCGTTGAACTCATCTTGCATGCTGACCCAGTTGGTCAATGCGCCCAGGTAGTTTCCAAGATGCAGTGAATCTGCAGATGGCTGCATACCGCTTAGAAGATTTGGTTTGCTCACTCTAGATAGCGTATTCCACAGTCACTGGAGAATGGTCGCTCCAACGCGCGTCATAACTTGGTGCCCTGTGTACTTTGTACTTTCCCGAAACCTTTGCCAGGGCAGGGGTAGCTAGGTGATAGTCAATTCGCCATCCCGCATCGGTGTCAAAAGCTTTACCTCGATAGGACCACCAGGTGTATGGGCCGGGCTTATTTGGGTGGAAGTTTCTTCCAACATCCACCCAGCCCTGCTTACCCATAAAGGTGTCAAAGTAGGCACGCTCTTCCGGTAAGAATCCGGCGTTTTTGACGTTGCCCTTCCAGTTTTTGATATCAAGTTCGGTGTGGCCAACGTTTAGATCTCCAACAACTAAGGCAAGAGGCTGCTCTTTACCTAGCTTGGCCATGCGAGATTGCATGGCGTCCAAAAATTTGTACTTCTCAATTTGTTTAGCTGTTTCTACTTCACCAGAGTGAACGTAGCAACTAACCAAAGTAATTTTCTTATCTCCAACTTTAAAGACACCTTCTAGCCATCTACCCGCAGAATCAAAATCTTTTGGACCAAGGGTTGTCTTGGATTCCAAAGCGGGAACTTGGCTAACCAGAGCAACCCCGGCTCTTCCCTTAGCGGATGCTTCGTCGTGAAGAATGTGCCACTTACCGCCGTTTGTGGCAAGCCCGCCGTGCTGATCAAATAGTTCATCAAGATCTGCTCTACTGGCTCTAACTTCTTGAAGGGCCAAAACATCTGCGGTGGATTTTTTCAGCCAGTCACCCATGCCGTTTCGAAATGCTGCACGCACTCCATTGACGTTGATTGTTGCAACTTCGAATGGTTTTTTACTTTTCAATTAGTTTCACTAAAACTGATTCGCCTTGCACTTCGATGGCTATTTTTACTTTTGGAGTTTCATTCCCCAATGCTCTTGGGGCAGGACCCTTGATTACAGATCCATTGTCGGCGTTGTAAACAGCCCCGTGATTCTCACACTTAATTTCAGAGTTAGCAACGGTGCTCATAACAAAGCCAGCATGGGTACACACCGCGCTAAATCCTCGGAAGACATCCTTGGCTGGTTGAGTGATCAAAATTGGAACACCCTCAACGTCAAATCTTTTACCTGAGCCAACGGGAATGTCTGATGTTTTGCAAACTTCTATCCCAGCCGCCGAGGTAGCTTCAGGAGTAGGGGAGGCAGAAGAAGGGGTGGGAGAAGAACTTGATTGGGTTTGCGTTGCAACCTGCGGTGCGCACGCTGCCAAAGCGGTGACGGCTGAAACGCCAACGGCTGAGGCGATAACTGTCCTGCGGGAAACCATTAGGGCTTGCCTCTTAGAATTGCCTGCTTTACCTCGGCAATAGCCTTTGTCACCTGAATTCCTCGCGGACATGCCTCGGTGCAGTTAAAGGTTGTGCGGCAACGCCAGACACCTTCTTTATCGTTCAAGATATCCAATCTAAGCTCTGCACCCTCGTCGCGAGAATCGAAGATAAAACGGTGTGCGTTGACGATAGCTGCTGGTCCAAAGTACTGAC
>CAXNHQ010000044.1:0-7185 GCA_964202285.1 Rhodoluna sp.
GAAGCTGGTATCGCAGGTGGCTGTGACGCAATCGCAGCTTCAGCTCCAGACCCAGGTGCAATCAAGGACGCAATGTTGGCAGCAGCTGCCGCTGGCATTCCTACAGTAACCATGAACTCTGGATCCGCAGTGTTCAAGGAGCTTGGTGCAATCACCCACGTTGGTCAGGATGAATTCATCGCTGGTCAAGAAGCCGGTCTTAAGTTCAACGAAGCTGGTTTGACAAAGGTTCTTTGCCCGCTACAAGAAGCTGCAAACGTTGGTCTTGAAGAGCGTTGTGCAGGAGCAGCAGACACATTCGATGGTGAAGTTGTTAACTTCAACCTAGATGGCGGTCTTGCTGACCTTACAGCTGCATCTGCAAAGATCAAGGCTGCTTTGGAAGCTGACCCAACCTACGATGGCGTGTTCGCATTGAACGCTGACATCGCAGCAAAGGCAGTTCTTCCAGCAGTTACTGACCTAGGTGTAGAAATGTACATCGGTACAGTTGACATGTCAGCTGAGGCTCTAGACGCTATTGAAGCAGGAACAATTGCATTCGCAATTGACCAGCAGCAGTACGCACAGGGTTACCTATCGGTTGCCTTGCTATACCTAAACCTAACCAACGGTCACACCCTTGGTGGAGGTCTACCTATGTACACCGGTCCTGGCTTTGTTGACAAAACAAACGTCACGACTGTTAAGGCACTGGTAGCGGCAGGTACTCGCTAGTCGTATCATAGAAACACAAGGCAGGTGGGCTAGAAGATTTTCTAGCCCACCTGTTTTCTAAGTGAAACAAATAGGAAACCGAGGATCCATTCATGGCAAACGCAGTCAAAGACGAACGCGTTCAAAAAACTTCTTTCATCACAAATCTTCTAAGGCGGCCAGAGTTTGGTGCCCTAATGGGTGCGCTGGCAATTTTTGCTCTATTTTCTTCGGTTGATACAACTGGAAACTTCGGGCAGCTTGGCGGTATCTCTGGTTGGACCGACATCGCAGCTCCAATTGGAATTGTTGCCGTATTCGTAGCGCTACTTATGATTGGTGGCGAGTTTGACCTTTCAACCGGTGTGATGGTTGGAACAACGGGGCTACTAACCGGAATGTTGGTAACAGAGCTAGGTCTAGACATCTGGAGCTCGATTGCTATCGTGCTGATCTTTGCTGCGGGAGTGGGACTCCTAAACGGCTGGCTAGTAGTAACAACTGGATTGCCATCTTTTATTGTCACCCTAGCTACCTTCTTTGTTCTTCGAGGAGCAAACCTAGCTGTGACAAAACAATTTACTGGGACGGTTCGAGTTAGCAATACCGATGAGGCAGCTAACTTTGACCAAGCATATGAGTTGCTTGCAAGCAAAATTGAGTTCGGTGGAGCCACCTTCCAGATCTCGATCCTTTGGTGGATCTTCTTCACGATTTTGGCTACCTGGATATTGACTAGAACCAAGTTTGGTAACTGGATTTTTGCAGCCGGTGGAGATGCTAACGCTGCCCGCAACGCTGGAGTGCCAGTTGTAAGAACCAAAATCATCTTGTTTGTGATGACATCAGTTGCTGCAGCTTTCGTTGGCATCATGTTTGTTCTGCGCCTAAAGGGTATGCAGGCTGGACAGGGTGTTGGAGTCGAGTTCTTCTACATCATCGCCGCAGCGGTTGGAGGAACACTGCTTACTGGTGGTATGGGTTCTGCAATTGGAGCTTCCCTGGGAGCGGCAATCATGGGAATGGCTTACGTCGGTATCCCTTACGCGCTCTGGGACTCAGACTGGACATTTACATTCCTAGGTTTGATTCTGTTTACCGCTGTTTTGATTAACAGCGTTGTTGGCAAAAGGGCTATGAAGGGACGAAAAAAATGACCGTTGCTCTAGAGCTAAAGAGCGTCACTAAGCAGTTCGGAAGCGTAATTGCTATGACCGATGTTTCCATGGAGGTAACTGCTGGAACTGTGACCTGCGTGCTAGGTGATAACGGTGCAGGTAAGTCGACTCTTATCAAGACTCTCTCTGGTGTTCACAAGGCAACATCTGGTGAATTCTTGATGGATGGTCAGCCTGTTGACTTTGGTTCTCCACGTGAAGCAATTGCTAAGGGAATTGCAACTGTTTACCAGGACTTAGCGACCATTCCGATGATGTCGGTCTGGCGAAACTTCTTCCTTGGTAACGAGATTACTGTTGGCTGGGGTCCTTTCCGGATGCTCAACATCAAGAAGATGAAGGCGATTTCAAAGCAGCAGCTTTTTGAAATGGGTATCGACCTTCGAGACACTGACCAGCCGATTGGAACGCTATCTGGTGGAGAGCGTCAGGCAGTAGCTATTGCTCGAGCAGTTTACTTCGGTGCCAAGGTGCTAATTCTTGACGAGCCAACCTCAGCACTTGGAGTTCGTCAGTCAGGAATCGTATTGAAGTATGTTCTTTCAGCCAAGGAAAGAGGTGTTGCAGTTGTGTTCATTACTCACAACCCACACCACGCATTCTTGGTTGGAGACCGCTTCTACCTGCTAAACCGAGGAAAGATGATTAACGAATTCCAGCGCAAGACCGTGAAGTTGGACGAGCTGACCATGGCCATGGCCGGTGGAGCAGAACTAGAAGCTCTAACGCACGAGATTTCTCTGGTAAAGGGTAAGTAGCTTTAGACCGAACGGCTGCCAACTGAAAAGTTGGTGGCCGTTTGGCATTCTTGTGGTGAGATTCCTGAAGCCTATTCAGGCTTGGTAAGAGCCGTAAGTGTGCCAGAGTCTCGCTCCAAGCGCAAAGTGCTCAGCAGGTCTCTAAGAGGTGTTGGGCCAAGTCCAAGGGCGTCTTTGGATGACTTGTTAGACAAAGAGGTGTCTACGGGGACAGCTGCTGGGAACAACTCGGATTCTGGGGGATCAGAGCGCAGAATGAGATTTACGCCCAGCTCAAACACTTCGCAAACTAGCTTCGCTAAATCAAATCGCTCGATGGCGTCATCACCAACCAGGTGGAAGGTTCCAGTTGCATTTCTTGTTGCAACTCGCTCTACTTGCGCACCAATTTCCGCAGCAAGGGAAGGGGTAGCAATCTTGTTCACTCGATCGCCGCCCCAAACAGCGAAAGTCTCGCCTTTACTCAAGGAATTCACGAGTGAGGTAACGAAGTATCCAAAACCTACGTCCTGGCTTCTTGGACCATCTAACTTGGTTTGATGAAAGCCCATGACTCCCCCGATGCGGCAGACTGCCCCGTTTTGTGGAGCTAAATCCCGAACGACTTGTTCGCCCATTGCCTTTAGGAATCCGTAAAAGTTCACAGGATTACCCTTATTGGATTCCAAAGAAAGATGTGTGGTGCCATCCATCACCCAGTCGGTTGAGATGTAAATCGGTTTTGATCCAGCCTTGTTGGCAGCCCTCACCACCCTTGAGGTCATGCCAACGAAGCTGTCATAAGCGAAGTCTCGATCTTGCAGCAGCCTGTTGAAATCATTAGCGATAGCGCAGTGCACCACTGCGTCAGTGCCTTCTAGAGCCAAGATAATCGAATCGTCGCTTGCAAAATCAACTAGTTTGGTTTCCCAAGGCAGTTGGTTTTCAGACCTGACAAGACCAATTACTTCGTGGCCGTAATTTTGCAAAACTGAAGCAATGTTGCTACCAACGAATCCGGTGGAGCCGGTGATGGCAATCTTCATTAGTTTTGTGGGAAGCCTAGGTTTAGACCTCCGTGGCTTGGGTCAAGCCATCTGGAGGTAATCACCTTGGTCTGAGTGAAGAAGCGGAAGCCTTCCTCTCCATGGGCTCTGCTATCACCAAACAGTGAGTGCTTCCATCCACCGAAGCTGAAATACGCTACCGGTACTGGAATCGGAACGTTTATTCCAATCATTCCCACCTGAACCTGGTTCTGGAACTTGCGAGCCGCTCCTCCATCGTTAGTGAAAATTGCGGTTCCATTTCCAAACTGGCCAGAGTTGATAAGGTCCAAACCCTCGTCATAAGTCTTCACTCGAACTACCGATAGCACAGGACCAAAGATCTCCTCGGTGTATACCTTGGAGCCAGTTGGAACGTTGTCAATCAGAGTTGGGCCAAGCCAGAATCCACCCGGTGCACCATCTGGCACAACACCGCGGCCATCAACTACAACCTTGGCGCCATCTTGTTCGGCGATTTCAATGTAAGAAGCAACCTTGTCACGGTGCACCTTTGTTACAAGTGGTCCCATATCACAGCTGCGTCTTCCATCGCCGACCTTAATTTGTGCCATGCGCTCGGTGATCTTGGAAATCAACTCGTCAGCAACCGGCTCAACAGCCACCACGACCGAGATTGCCATGCAGCGCTCACCGGCAGAACCAAACCCTGCGTTGACCGCAGAATCAGCAACTAGGTCTAGGTCAGCGTCTGGCAAAACTAGCATGTGGTTCTTTGCTCCACCAAGAGCCTGCACTCTCTTACCGTTCTTGGAAGAAGTTTCGTAGATGTAGCGAGCAATTGGAGTTGATCCAACAAAAGAGATTGCTGCTACATCTGGGCTGTTTAGCAGACCGTCTACGGCTTCTTTATCGCCGTGTAGGACGTTGAACACGCCATCGGGTAAACCAGCTTCTTTCCATAGCTCAGCCATCCAGTTGGTAGCTGATGGATCTTTCTCGCTTGGCTTGATAACAACGGTGTTTCCAGCAGCAATTGCAACTGGGAAAAACCACATCGGAACCATGGCTGGGAAGTTAAAGGGGCTAATGATTCCAACAACGCCCAATGGCTGCTTGATGGAATAAACATCAACGTTCGTTGATGCGTTCTCAGAGAACTCACCCTTCAATAGGTGCGGCAGACCACAAGCAAACTCAACTACTTCTTGACCACGGGTAATTTCTCCCAAAGCATCAGAAAGCACCTTGCCGTGCTCGGAGGTGATGATCTCAGCTAGCTCGCCCTTCTTGGCTTCCAGGAGCTCACGGAAGCGGAACATGATCTGCTGGCGTCTAGCCAATGAGAGATCACGCCAGGCCGGAAATGCCTCGTTGGCGGCAGCGATGGTAGCTTCAATCTCAGCGCCGTTGGCAAAGCCAACGCGCTTGGTAGCTTCACCTAGCGCTGGATCAAAAACGTCTCCGAATCTTCCAGATTGACTCTGAACACTCTTGCCGTTGATCCATAGTGGAACTGTTTGCATAATTGCTACCTCATCCTTGTTGTTGAAATATTACTTGTGAACCAAGTTAGCTGCTTGGGCAACCGCTTTTGAAACGTCGTTATCGTGCGGGTATAGAAGAGTCCTGCCAACCACCAGACCCTTGACCCCGGGTAGGGCCAGTGCGTTGGACCATGAATCAAAAGTGGCCTCCTGATCCGAACTTCCCTCGCCACCAAGTAGCAGGGTGGGAAGAGTGGTGGCATCCATGACTCTTTCCATGTTTTCAACTACCGGAAGTTTTAGCCAAGACCAAGCGCTGGTCGAGCCAAGACCAGAAGAAATTGCAACCGAGAGCTCGACTGCCTCGGCTGTGAGACGGTTTACCGCTTTACCATCTACCCAGTCACTCATGAAAGGTTCAAGTAGCATCGGGACCTCATGCATCGCACATTCGTCTATTGCCTTCGCGGTGTGCTCCAAAGTTCTGACTGTGCCTGGATCTTGCAAGTTAATACGTAGAAGGTTCTTACCCATGTCCAAACCCTGCTGCTTTAGAGAAGCTGCGGTGTAAGCGGTGTAGCGATCGTCAAACTCGAAACTAGAACCTTTCAAACCGCCGCGGTTCATGGAACCAACTGCAATCTTTCCTTCAAGAAGCCCCATCAGGGATAGCTCCTCGATTACATCAGGAGTTCCTAAAACGCCATCTACCTTCGGATTCTCGAGGGCTATAGCAAATCTCTCAAGCAATTCTCTTCTTGAGCCCATGGCTGAAGCATTTCCATTTACCGCTAAAGCTCCCCTGGCTGGATGATCAGCTGCGAGCAGGAATAGATTCCCATCACCTTGAACAAGTTTTCTGCGTTTTCTGCTCTTAAGGGCTTTAGCAATGGCCCCTGGATCAGAAGCTCTTAGCTCCTTGATCTGCTCAAAACTTAGTCCCATCCTTGGGCCTCCATGATCTTGCTCACTTCATCATAGGTTGGCATCGCTGTTGAGCATTCCAGTCTGGATGCCACAATCGCTCCAGCAATGTTGGCAAAGCGCAGGATTCTTTGTAGATCCCAGCCTTGTATCAAGCCGAAGCAAAGCGCCCCACCAAAAGAATCCCCCGCTCCTAGACCGTTGACGACCTCGACGGCATAAGGAGGAACTTCCACGGACTCGTTCTTGGTCTTAGCTAGAACACCCTTGGGGCCTTGCTTAACAATCGCAATTTCAACACCGCGCTCCAACAAAGCATCGGCGGCACGCACTGGTTCAGTTTCACCAACCGCGACTTCACACTCTTCTTTATTTCCAACGGCAATAGTCACCAAAGGCAAAGCCTCAGCAATTTGCTGCGTGGCATCTTCAAGGTTCGTCCAAAACGCAGAGCGGTAATCCAAATCTAAAATTGTGTGCGTGGCTTTTGCTCTTGCCTTTAGCGCAGCTAGGTTTGCTGTTCTGGAAGGTTCTTGACTAAGACCCGTGACCGTGGACCAAAAGATCTTGGCTGATTTGATTGCCTCTAGGTCAAGTTCGGATTCGCTGATTTCTAGATCGGGAGCCTTTGGCTCTCGATAAAAGTAAATTGGAAAATCATCCGGTGGAAAAATCTCACAAAACACAACAGGGGTCTTTAGGTGCTCTGTTCGACCCACAAAGCGGCTATCGACATTTAGACGCTCAAGTTCTTGAATCAGATAGTTGCCAAATGGGTCATTGCCAACCTTGGTGATTACTGCAGAACTCAAACCATACCTAGCCCCAGACACTGCCACGTTGGTTGCGGAGCCTCCGAGAAACTTTCCAAAGGAGGTAACTTCTTCAAGGCCTACGCCTGATTGAAGCGGGTAAATGTCAACGCCAATTCGACCCGTGGTTATTAGATCGAAAACCATTGACTACCTCCGGTTACAAGTCTGCCACAACTTCAATAATTTGTCATAACAAACTTTTAGACCGAAACTGAGACTGTTTTTCCTGTCTGTGACGACTCCAGGGCAGCGTTGGCTAGAACCAGAGCAGCTCGGCCGTCTTCGAAGTCTGGGCTGTTTGAGGCCTCGCCACGAACCTTCTTCATGAACTCGGCTAGCTC
>CAXNHQ010000045.1:0-6831 GCA_964202285.1 Rhodoluna sp.
AACTGGCTGGCCTAGTAGACACAATGCTCGAGAACGCGCTGACCTTGGAAACTGGAAACGACGCGGTCGACTTAGTTGGAACTGGTGGCGACATGTTCGGCACCGTGAATATTTCTACAATGGCTGCGATTGTGAGCGCAGCCGCAGGCGTTCCAGTCCTCAAGCACGGATCTCGTTCCGCTTCCGGCAAGACTGGTTCCTCGGAGATGCTTCAGGAGCTGGGTCTGAATTTGGAACTTTCGCCTGCTCAAGTAGTTGCAGTCTTTAGGGGAACCGGAATCTCGTTCTTTTATGCACTCGTGTTTCACCCTGCAATGAAGCACGTAGCCCCAATACGCAAAAAACTCGGTGTTCCAACCACATTCAACTTCTTAGGTCCTCTCGCGAATCCAGCCCAACCCCTGGCCACCTTGTTAGGGGTAGCAAACGAGCAAATTGCCCCACTCATGGCCCAAGAATTGGCCCAAAGGGGCAGATTTGGCCTGGTTTCCAGGGGAAATGATGGTTTGGACGAACTCACAACCACAACAACAAGCCAAATTTGGGAAGTTTCGCCCCATACCGTAACCAATTGGCAGCTTGATCCGTCTCGTCTTGGAGTAAAAAAGGCTGATATAGAACAGTTTTTTGGCGGAGACGCTTCTCAGAACGCCCAAATTGCAAGGGATCTATTCGCTGGCAAGACTTCTGGCAACCTGGGAGCAATTCGGGACATAGTGATCTTGAATGCCGCAGGGGGAGTGATCGCTTATCAAGCCGCCAAGGCCCCTGAAGTCATTGGGTCCGAGCTGACCAGTCGTTTTGAATCTGCGCTTCAGCTTGTCACAATTGCCCTCGAATCCGGTCAAGCCAACGGCAAGCTCGACCAGTGGATAGCAGCTACTAGATAATCATCCTGCGGGGATGGGCCTAGGGGCTCTGAATTTGCTAGTTGACATAATGTACATTATCGGCCAAAGGTACTTACACCGAACCAGTGGGAGACGTTTTTTCCAGCAAGCCCGCTGCCTCGTCTGGCTAGAAGGACATTAGCTGTAGCTACCCTTTCGGGATCTTGAAAACCCGGAGCGAGATTTGCACCAGGTATCCGATGGTCAGGGCAAAAATCAAGGTTCCTTCTCGAACTTGACCACCCATGAGCCACCCTAGGGTCAACGCAGAAGCCTCGTAGGCGGTTCTAACTATCCAGAATGGCTTGTCTAGAGCATTGGCAGTTCCCTGCATTAGGCCGTCTCTGGGCCCCGAACCGAGCCTCGAGCTGATATAAAGCCCAGTCGCAATTGCCACCACCACAACCCCGAGAACAAAAGTCCCAAGCTGCTGCCAATACTCGGAAAGCTCCGGCAGGATCAGCAGCCAAAAATCGGCAAATAGACCAACAAGAAGGGCATTGGCGATGGTTCCAACGCCTGGTTTCACCTTGAGGGGTATCCAACAAAGCAGCACAAATACGCTCACGATAACTGTGGAAACGCCAAAACTGAGACCAGTTTGGACTGCAATTCCCTGCCCTAACACGTCCCATGGCGCGATTCCGATACCTGCATGAACTGTCAAAGCAACGCCGAGACCGTAAACACCCAAGCCAACAAATAGGGTCAGCAACCGAACTGGCAAGCTACGGTTAGTTTCATGGAGCACCTATGAACACTACTGGCTATCTTGGGGCTCTGCCTGCTTCCAGGCCCCGAATTTTTGCCCACCGTGGCTTGGTCTTTCAGGGCACGGATCAGGTGGTCGACGAGAACACTTTAGAGTCTTTTGAGCTTGCCCTGGAAGCCGGTGCTGATTACCTCGAAACTGATCTGCAGCTGACCAAGGACAAAGTTCCTGTGCTCTTTCACGACTCGGACCTGACTCGCCTACTTGGTTCTAAGACGCCTATTTCGTCGCTAACGCTTACTGAGCTCAAAAACATCAAACTCCCATTTGGCGGTTTCATCCCCACTCTCGAGCAAGCACTTCTGAAATACCCTGATGCCAAATTCAACCTGGACTTCAAAACACCCAGTACAGAGGCTCCTGGCATGGCTGTAGTAATCGCCTTGAGTGCACTAGATCGAGTGCTTGTCTCAAGCTTTAGCGAATCATCAAGAAAAAGAGCTCTTAGCTACTCCCCTGTTAAAATCGCATCTTCACCCGGTAGCTCAAAAGTTTTAGCTAGCTATGCGCTCGCAAGGCTGAAGTTATCTAAATCGTTGTCAAACTCTCTGGAAAGCGTCCAAGCCTTGCAGTTACCGACCAAAAAACACGGGATTGATTTCACCCACCCAAGGTTTGTGCAGGAGATACTCAAACAAGAAAAAGAGATCCACTATTGGACAATCAACGACCCCGCTGAGATGTTGAGCCTGTTCGCCCTTGGTGCCCACGGTATAGTTACCGATCGCGCTGACATCGCTAGAAAAGTCTTTAGCTGACACTTTGCTGTTAAAGCTCTTCTTTCAGGATGAATCTATCAGCGGCTGCTGTTGTTCAATCTAAGGCAACACTTGCGCAACCAAGGAGAACAAATTGGCTCAACAGACCATGCGTGGTATCAGACTCGGAACTCAGTCACTAGAGTCCGAAGTTGGGGTTAGCTACTCCCCCAGAACCAAGTATCAATTCCTTTGCCCTAATGGCCATTCTTCCGACATTGTTTTTGCTCAAGACGCCGAACTACCGCAAACCTGGCAATGCAAATCGTGCTCTGAGTTTGGCACGCTCCTGAAAGACGGAAAGCCTATAACTCTAAGCCTTGCTGAGATCAAAACCCCAAAATCCCACTGGGACATGCTCCTAGAACGAAGGACCAAGGTAGATCTAGAGCTCATACTCAAAGAAAGACTTGCTTACATCAGGGCACGAAGAAAAGCCGGCAAAGCCGACGTTTAGCCTAGAAATCTCCTGAAGGACCAAAGCTGAATTTTAGCCAGAGCTTCAAAGACAATAGACAAAGTCATTTTTGAGCTCCCTTCGGTTCGCTCAACAAAAGTGATTGGAACCTCTCTAACCCGGCCTGTTCTTGAAGCTCGGTACGCAAGCTCAACTTGAAAAGAGTATCCCTGCGAAGACACCGGTTCAGCAATTAGTTGCTTCAAAAAGTTTGCGCGATATGCGCGAAAGCCTGAAGTCATGTCCTTGATTCGGGTGCCAAGCATTATCCTCGCGTAGAGGTTCCCAAACCTAGAAAGAATGAGCCTGAAAACCGGCCAGTTCTGGACGTTTCCTCCAGCGACCCACCTTGAACCAATGACCAAGTCGAATTGCTGGATTTCACCCAGGAGTCTCGAGAGATCTTCCGCCCGATGAGAGCCGTCGGCATCCATCTCAACCACAACTTCATAATCATTAGAAAAAGCATGATCAAAACCGTCAAGATATGCGGGACCGAGGCCAAGCTTGTTAGCTCGATGCATCACGCTCACTCGTGGATTGCTAACTGCCAATGAATCGGCAATCTCCGCTGTTCCATCTGGAGAGTTATCATCAACAATCAACACATCGATGACTTGGGAGACCGTGAGTAACTCCTCAACGGTTCGGCTTAGCGATTTGGCCTCGTTATAAGTAGGCATCACAACGAGTGTTCTCAAGCTAAATGCCCTCGCCTAGAAGCTCGAAGCTTTTGCCCAATTGCTGCAACAAAAAGGGCAAGTGCGAGAAAGTTAATGCTCAAGTCAAACAGCGGTGCAATTGCCATAGCGGGTGTGATTGAGTTTCGCAGTGGAACTTTCTCGACCATGACACCCGGCTCGAATATGGGAAGCTCGCTAATAATCTCCCCGTTGGGAAGGAATATTCTTGAGACCCCAACAGTTGAAATGTTGACTACCGTTCGCCCAGTTTCTATCGCACGCAACCTAGCAAGCGCTGCCTGCTGGAAAGTTTCATCACTTCTGCCAAAATCTGCATTATTGGTTTGAGACAGAATAATCTGCGCTCCCCCAGCAACAAGTTCTCTTCCGATGTCATCGATAGCAATTTCGAAACAAATCAGAACACCCAGGCTGTCACCGTCAAGCTCGAAGATTCCGTCCCTAGTGCCAAATGCATAGTCGCGAGAAACCAAGCCAATTAGATCAGGAGCCAGTTGATTCCAGAACTCCCGGTCTGGAACATACTCGGCAAATGGGACTGGCCGTTTCTTGTCGTACTGGTCGATCTGATCAGCTTCCTTGCTGTAGTAAAGAGAGCTGTTGAAATACGATCCACCCGACTCCGTTATGGCTCCCAGAATCAGAGGAACCTTGTATTCGGAAATCAAGGCCTCAATTTGAGAGCGGGCCGATGGGTTTGCTTGCGGGTTCAAATCCGAAGCATTTTCTGGCCATACGACAAAGTCGATTTCATCGCGGAGCGGATGTTGATTCAGCATTGCAGTTGCCTCTAAGTGGTTACGCAAGAACGTCCCGCGCTCCGCGTTTGCAAACAAACCAGCATTGGCGTTGCCCTGAACAGCCGCCACGGTCAATTCGCCTGATTCGGCATTGGTTGGAACAACAAACAGTGCCGCTAGTGCAATCGCAAGGGCGCTGGCTGACAAGGTCAACAGGTTGTCCTTGATGGATTTCGCTCCCGCTTCAAGTGCCTGAAGAATTGAAACCGTGATAAATACCGAGATAAAGGTCAGTCCGGAAATTCCAACGAAGTAGACAAGTTGCGACAAGAAGCTCTCGGAAAGCGAATGAGCAACTCTGGACCACGGAAATCCCCCATAGGGAATGTTTATTGAAAACCATTCACGCGCGGTCCACAGAGTGGCAGTTACAAACGAGATGGAAAACGATCTATACCAACTCGTTTTGAAGGACTGAGACCAACTCCAAACCAGAGCAATCACTCCTGCTCCAATTGCAAAGATTCCCGCTTCCATGACGGAAAGCGCAATCCATGGCACCGGCCCCAAATACAGGGAAAGCCATTCAACTTGGCTTAGGTAGAAAGCCAATCCAGCTAGGAACCCAACTCCGGTAGCAAGCCAAAAGCTTAGACCTCGAACTGAAATCAGGATCATTGCCACTGAAACAAAAATGAGTGGCCAGATGTTTTCCCGCGGCATTGCTAACGAAGAAATCAAGCCTCCGACTAATGCCGTCGGTATCCGCCACAAAATTCCCAGCAGAGCATGTCTTGGTTTCATGGTTCTAGCCTATGCATAGTAGGAGTAGGCAACGATTCCCCTTCGGACCTTATCAATAGCGTCCTTCGCATTTACTGAAAGAGCACCGGTTGCAGCCCTTGAAAGCTGCTCGAGTAGGTCAACGATCTGCTTGCACCATCTGATGAAATCTCCTGGCAGAAGATCAGCGGATTCCAAAACCAGATCAAGCTTTGCCCCTGTTGCCCAACGAAAGATTGGATAGCAAAGATCCAGTTCAATCTTTGAAGATCTTGGAAGCTTATGCTTTTTGGAAAGTTGCTCTAAATCTTCCCAAAGCTGCTGTGTTTGCAAAATGGCGTTTTGGAACGACCCTTTGGGCATTCGGGGTTCAAACCCTTCATCGTCTCTTCTTGGTTCGTAAACCAAAGACGCCGCCATCGCGGCCAACCCAGCTGGGTCGAGCGCATCCCAGGTTCCAAGACGAATTGCCTCGGATACCAGCAAGTCTCGCTCACCATAGATGCGAGCCAGCATTCTCCCCGAGTCGGTAACAGTTAGCTCCTGGTCCAAGTCATTTAGATAACCCAGTTCGATTAGCAGTTCACAGATCTTGTCAAAAGTTGAGGCAACTTGGTTCGTTCTACCCTCAATTTGGTCCAACGTGGCCTTAGTTTCTCGCTGTATCTTCCACCAGCGCTCAGCCCAGCGAGCATGCGTTTCGCGATCTTTGCAAGAGTGACAAGGGTGAGTTTTCATCCGAACCTTAAGCTCTGCTAGTTTTCTCTCAGCCTCACTTCTTCCCCTGGTTTGCCTTATGTCCTTACCACGCTCGGATCTCGTGTTCCCAGCGGCGAGCACCTTTTCGATATCGGTCAACTCACGTCTAATCGATGAGTATTGAAAAAAATCACCTAAGTGGCACTCCATAGATTTGGCATATCCGTCCAAGGAAATCTGCTTGTCTCGAATTCCTCTGGCCATGCCCACCACAGAGCGATCAGCCTGGAACTGTGCAAATGAGGTTTCTAGCACCTGCCGTGCTCTTGATCGACCGAACGCTTCAATGAGATTGACCGCCATGTTCGCGGTTGGTTTGAAGGGGCTGACAAGCGGATAACTTCTTCGACTGGCAAGACCAGCAACACTTGCCGGATCAAGATTTCCCGACCACTGGATTACGGAATGACCGAGGGTGTCTATTCCGCGACGTCCAGCCCTTCCGGTGAGCTGAGTGTATTCACCAGGTGTTATCTGCACCCTTGATTCACCATTGAACTTATCTAGTCTTTCTAGAACTACGGTCCGAGCTGGCATGTTAATCCCAAGGGCTAAGGTTTCAGTGGCAAAAACTACCTTTACCAATTTTTTTAGAAATAGCTCCTCGACAACCTCCTTGAAAGCGGGCAGCATTCCAGCATGATGGGCAGCAATTCCTCTCTCTAATCCACTAAGCCACTCGAAGTAACCAAGGGTATCCAAATCCTCTTCGGCTATGGAAGAGCACTTTCTCTCAACAATCTCTCGAATTTCATCTTGCTGCTCTCGACTGGTTAGTCTCACCCCTCTTTGAAGACAGGAGCGCACCGCGCTGTCGCAACCAACTCTAGAGAAGATAAAAAATATTGCGGGCAGAAGGTCACTATCATCCAGAATCTCAACAACCTCGGGCTTAGGAATCTTAGGAATTCGAGTGAAATTTCGGTCAAATTGGTTATTTGACTTCTTGCCTTTGTTAACTTTTCCGA
>CAXNHQ010000046.1:0-6730 GCA_964202285.1 Rhodoluna sp.
CGATTGCAATTGCTAGGGTGATTTTCATCGGAATCACTGCTCTAGATAGTCGCGTAGCATCTGTGATCTTGATGGGTGCCTGAGTTTAGACATCGTTTTTGACTCAATTTGCCTTATTCGCTCTCGAGTAACCCCAAACTCTTCACCAATTTGGTCCAGTGTTTTCTGAACGCCGTCCCCAAGGCCAAAGCGGCTCTTGATGACTCCGGCCTCTCGTGGATGCAAAGATCCAAGAATTCTCTCAAGTTCCCTCTGCAGCATTGTGAATCCAACCGCATCTGCTGGGACAACTGCCTCGGTGTCTTCGATAAGGTCACCGAATTCGCTATCGCCGTCCTCACCCAAAGGTGTTGACAAAGATATTGGCTCTCGACCGTACTTTTGAACCTCAACGACTTTTTCTGGAGTCATGTCGAGTTCTCTAGCAAGCTCTTCTGGAGTTGGTTCCCTACCCAAATCCTGCAGTAGCTGTCGTTGAACTCTGGCTAGCTTGTTGATTACCTCAACCATGTGAACGGGAATTCGAATAGTTCTTGCCTGGTCAGCCATCGCGCGGGTGATTGCCTGACGAATCCACCAGGTAGCGTAGGTAGAGAACTTGTAACCTTTGGTGTAATCAAACTTTTCAACAGCACGAATGAGACCTAGGTTTCCTTCTTGAATTAGGTCAAGGAACTGCATACCTCTACCTGTGTAACGCTTTGCTAGAGAAACAACAAGACGGAGATTCGCTTCCAGAAGATGACTCTTTGCCTTTTGGCCATCCTTGACAACCCATCGCAGGTCTCGCTCGAGATCCTTGGAAAGCTGACGTTTGCCAGCTAATTTCTCTTCTGCAAAAAGTCCAGCTTCAATTCGCTTAGCAAGCTCGACTTCAAGTTCAGCGTTCAATAGCGCGACTTTACCGATTTGCTTTAGATAATCCTTCACAGGATCGGCTGTTGCGCCGGTAATTGTTGTGGTCTGCGCTGGGATGTCGTCTTCTTCGGTATTCTTAAGTACAAACCCGCCGCCAGGAACGACTACTTCCTCGACTTCTTCTATCGCTGGATCAATTTCTACAGCGGTGATGTCGACTGCTTCTGCAACATCAGCGACAATGTCCTCCACGGACTCCAGTACATCATCGTCTTCTTCGAGCTCATCTTCTGGAAGATCGCTAATCTTAGATTTTCCAAGCTTGGTTTTTGGTTCAGACTTCTTGGTCTTAGGAACCGGTCCCGTTGAAATAGCTTTCGACTTTGTCGCAGGCTTTTTTGCTGCAGGCTTGGTTGCTAACTTGGCTTTAGGTTTGACACTTTTAGCGACATTTTTAGCTAATGGCTTTGGGGACGCTTTTGCTTTCGAGCTCTTGAGTGCAGTTTTGGATGGTGTGGCAGCTTTTTTGCTCTTCGACTCGGTCTTCGAGGCAGCTTTAGGTGAAGCCTTCTTTGGAGCTACTGTCACTTTTGGCAATCTGACCTCTCGATAATGCCTTGATTTCGGGAATTACTAAGACCCATGTCAAGTCGAAAGTTCTTCGACGACTGGGTCCTAGTCAATTATGGCACCTAATTGCCAGAGCTTCGCGCACGGAACACCAGCAATCTATACAAGCTTGGTCGCGTATGGTCTATTCCTGTTCTAGCCTTGAAATCATGTCTCTTGCCATCGTCACAGGCGCCAACACTGGCCTTGGCTTCCAAACCGCTCTCGCGCTAGTAGCCAAGGGTTATGAGGTGCTTCTCACCAGCCGAGACTCCCAAAAGGGTGCCGAGGCTGTCTCCAGGATTACTAGATCCCAGCCTCTTGCAAAAGTTTCGATGCTAGAACTTGATCTTTCGTCAATGGCTTCAATTGAAAACTTTGTATCCCACTTCCAGTCAAGGTTTGGAAGCTGGAAAGTTCTTGTAAACAATGCAGGAGCAAAGATTCTTTCTGATTATTCGGAAACAGGGTTCGGGGTTGAATACCACTACGGGGTAAACGCAGTGGGTCATTTTGCCCTCACGATGGATCTTCTGAAAAACCGTTCTGAGCAAGCGCGGGTAGTTTCGGTAGCTTCGATCATCGCCAGATTCGCACCCGCTAAATTAGGTCCTTCGGGAACACAACAAAACTACAAACCAGGATTGAGTTACAGCGCTAGCAAGCTAGCGAACCTTGCTTTTGCTCTTGAGCTTGAGAATCTCCTTGGTTCAAAGTCATTTTCTTCCCTGACAGCTCATCCTGGCTTTGCGCGGGCAGAACCTTATGGACCAAAAGCGACACGGTTTTTTGAATCATTCCTGGCCCAATCCGCAAAAAGTGGTGCCCGTCCAATCATCGAGGCAGCGACCAATTCTGAATTGCCTGGTGGATCATACCTGGGCCCAAAGTATCTTGAGCTTTGGGGAGATTCATCCCCTGCAAAAATTCCAGCACGACTCACGCCACAAGCTCTCCAGGAAAACTGGAAGATTTTGGAAAATCTGTCAGGGAAAAAACTAACCGTTTGATTCGTCCGGTTTGTTTCGTTGTCTTGACGCAAGGTAGCCTTCAAGCTCGGCCGCAATTTCTTCCGCGTTTGGTAACTTGACCGCTGGTTTTCTAATTGGGGCTCGAGACGGCCCGGTAACTTCGTTTTGGTATCCCTGCTCTAAAGTGGCAATCATTTTTTGCAGTTCAGCGTTCTCCGCGATTTGATCATTTAACTTATTTAGAAACTCTGCACCGTCGTCTCTGAGGTCGTCGGTTGGAAACACCAAGCCAGTTGAAGATGCCACAAGCTCAAAAGCGGACACGGCGGCTTGTGGGAAATCGTTGTCTGCTAAATAGTGTGGGCAGAGTAGAACGTAACCGACGATTGGAAGTCCAGTTTTGGCGACCTTGAATTCAAGTAAGTGCAATACGTTACCGGGAACTTGTGTTTGAGGCTTCCACTCAGAAAGCTGGTTCACAATGTCCATTCGATTACCAGACACGGTCACGCCGGTCTCTCTGGTGTGGGGAATTGGAAAGGGAATTGAGTGAAGCCAGGTTACGTCTTTTACTTGAAGCCGCTTAATCAGTCTCAACACTGCATCGGTGAACGCGTCCCAGCGAAAATCGGGCTCGTAACCGTGGAGAAACAAGAATGGTTGGTTAACTTCGTCATGAACCAGATAAAGCGCCAAGCTTGCTGGTTCATAGTCTTCAATGTGGTCTTTTTCGAAGAACATCACGGGTCTTCTGGATCGGTAGTCAAGCAACTCATCGTTACTAAAGTGCAGCACCTGAGTGGTTTCAAGATTCGCAAAAATGTGTTCAGAGAACTGGTTTAGAACTCCCCCGGCGTCAGTGAAACCTGTCAATCCTGCGATCAGGTGCAACCCAGCCGGAATCTCAAGATGGTCGGGTTCAAAGTGGTAGATCGGGTCAGATGACATGTCTCAATCCTAAGCACTGGCTGGTTTATCATGGTCACCATGACAAAACTTAAGCACGCCATTAGCGAAAATTCACCAGCTGCCTCCAAATCAATTGCCTATGTAATAGGTGTCACTACATTCGGAGCCAATCCGGTGGTTGCCAAATCCAGCCTGGACTCCAAATTCTTAGCCGCAATCAACTTGGAATCCCTTGGTGTAACTGGTGCCTTAGGTAAAACCACCAAAGTTGCGGGGCCAGAATCTAGCGTTGTTGTTCTAGTTGGGCTCGGTGACAAACAAGACCTCGACTCTTTGAGGTTCATTGGAGGAGTCGCCTCCCGCGAGCTGGGCGGATCTTTGCACGTGGTGGTTGACATTCCTCTAAAATCAACGGCCCAAACCCTCGCCCTATTTGAGGGCTTCTTACTTGGAAACTATGAGTTCCAAAACTATAAATCAAAGCCCACCAAGCGCGAACTTGCCAAGCTAACGATAGTTACTAAAGCAAAACCAAAACCAGCTGCATTATCAGAGCTGGAAATCATCGTCGCTGCCGTGCACGCTTGCCGTGACCTAGTGAATCAGCCTGCCAATGAGCTGTATCCGGAGGTAATGACTCAACAGGCTAAAAAAGCTTCCAAAGGATTGCCGATCAAGATTGTGGTCTGGGAGAAAAAAGACCTTGTCGCCTCAAGTCTTGGCGGGATCTATGCAGTTGGCAAAGGTTCATCTCGCCCACCACGACTTGTGAAACTTGAATACAAACCCGCTGGTGCCAAAGTTTCACTTGCCCTAGTTGGTAAAGGAATCACTTTTGATACTGGGGGCCTCTCACTTAAGCCTGCAGAGTCGATGGTGGGAATGAAATACGACATGACGGGAGCGGCCGCGGTGATGCAGGCTTTGGTAGCCATCGCAACGCTCGGTATAAAGGTAAGAGCAACAGCTTGGCTCTGTCTTGCAGAGAACATGCCATCAGGCTCTGCGACTCGACCAAACGACATCATCAAGATTAGAAATGGCAAGACAGTTGAGGTTCTAAACACCGACGCTGAAGGACGACTAGTGCTAGCAGATGGGTTGTCGATGGCAGTCGAAGAATCTCCCGATTACCTCATCGACGTTGCTACATTGACCGGAGCGGCCACAATCGCTCTGGGAAATAGATACGCGGGGTTAATGGGTGATGTGGAAGCAATCTCCAGAGTTGAAAAGGCTTCAGCAGCGGTTGGAGAATTGGTTTGGCATATGCCACTTCCCGAGGAATTGCGACCCCTTCTTGATTCCGACATCGCGGATATCGCAAACGTCAAAATAGGAAATAGAGCCGGTGGAATGCTTATCGGAGGACTTTTCCTGCGGGAATTTGTTGGAAGCGACCAGGACACAAAGCCCGCCTGGGCTCATTTGGATATTGCCGGGCCTGCAAACAATGACTCTGCCGCCTACGGTCACACGCCAAAAGGAGCAACCGGGGTAACTGTGAGAACGCTGGTCCAGTTGGCTAAGGACCTGGCCAACTAGGCAACAGTAGTAAACTCTTCTAGTCCACCGAAGAATCCCAAATCTAGGAGAAAAAGCCTTGTCCGACCACTCTTTCGATGTTGTAATCCTGGGCGGTGGAAGCGGTGGCTACGCGGCCGCGCTTCGTTCAGCACAGCTTGGCAAAACTGTTGCTCTAATCGAAAAAGACAAGCTCGGTGGCACCTGTTTGCACCGCGGTTGCATTCCTACCAAGGCTCTGCTTCATTCGGCAGAGATTGCTGACAACACTCGCGAGGCTGGAACTTTTGGCGTGAACGCAACATTTGGGTCCATTGACATGCCAAAGGTTAATTCCTATCGGGATTCAATCGTAGACAAGCTCTTCAAGGGCCTGACAGGTCTAGTTGGATCCGGCAAGAACATCACAGTTGTTTCGGGCGAAGGAAGACTCACCGGACCAAAGACGGTGACCGTTAATGGAGATAGCTACACCGGAGTGAACCTTGTTCTAGCAACTGGTTCCTACTCAAAGACCTTGCCTGGGCTGGAAATTGGAGGTCGAGTAATCACTTCCGACCACGCACTAAAACTCAACTTCGTTCCAAAGAGCGTGATAGTTCTTGGTGGTGGGGTTATTGGTGTTGAATTTGCTTCCATTTGGCGCTCATTTGGTGCCGAGGTGACAATCATCGAAGGCCTTCCACACCTGGTTCCAAATGAAGAAGAGTCAATTTCAAAAGCTCTAGAGCGCGCCTACCGCAAGCGCGGCATTGACTACAAACTAGGCGTTCGTTTCTCAGGCGTAGAGCAAACCGACACTACTGTAACTGCTGTTTTGGAAGATGGAACACGAGTAGAGGCAGAGCTCATGTTGGTTGCAGTCGGGCGAGGTCCAAACACAGCTGGTTTAGGTTACGAAGAACAAGGTCTTCAGATGGACAGAGGTTGGGTTATCACTAACGATCGTTTGCAAACCAACATTCCTGGAGTTTACGCAGCGGGAGACATCGTTCCAGGTGTTCAGCTTGCCCATCGAGGATTTGCACAGGGTATTTTTATTGCCGAAGACATCGCCGGACTGGCTCCGGCCGTCATCGATGAGGACGGCATCCCAAAGGTCACATATTGTGAACCTGAGATTGCTTCGGTTGGACTTTCAGAAGCTAAGGCCAAAGAAAAATACGGCGCTGACAATGTTTCTACCTATGAATACAACCTCGCAGGAAACGGAAAGTCGAACATCCTAGGAACTGCTGGGTTCATCAAACTTGTTCGTCAGAATAATGGACCGGTTGTTGGAGTGCACATGATTGGTTCTCGAGTGGGAGAGCAAATCGGTGAAGCTCAGCTGATCGTGAATTGGGAGGCCTACCCAGAAGACGTTGCCAGCCTCGTGCACGCGCACCCAACCATGAATGAGGCTATCGGAGAGGCTCACCTAGCCCTATCTGGCAAGCCACTACACGCCCACGCCTAGAATTAGAAAATACCCACAAGGAGTTTAGAAAAAATGAGCGAATCTGTAGTTCTACCAGCCCTCGGAGAATCAGTTACCGAAGGAACAGTGACTCGCTGGCTAAAAAAGGTCGGAGACAGCGTTGCTGTTGACGAACCGCTAGTAGAGGTATCAACAGACAAGGTAGACACTGAGATTCCTTCACCTGTTGCAGGTGTTATTGAACAGATTCTTGTTCAAGAAGACGAGACAGTTCAGGTAGGCGCAGTCCTAGTAATCATCTCCGGAGGATCCGCCAGTGCGTCCCCTGCTCCAGTAGCGGTAGAACCTGTTGCCCAAGCACCTGTTGCCCAAGCACCTGTTGCCCAAGCACCTGTTGCCCAAGCACCTGTTGCCCAAGCACCTGTTGCCCAAGCACCTG
>CAXNHQ010000047.1:0-6724 GCA_964202285.1 Rhodoluna sp.
GTCTGTCGCGAAATTACTCGTCCTGAGGTGTACTTCTCGTGAAACTCTAAAGAGAGCTTTTGAGTATGAACGAAAATTCGCTGTCTTAGATCAAGTAGCACATCTTGGCTGAGTTTGGCGGCGAATCGTAGGAACCAGCTAATCAGTGACGCTGTTGCTGCGGCTGCGAACAAGTAGCCACCGACTACCAAAAACAGCGGTGTGGTGTCTGCCTTTAGTGCCGCAGGTAATGCCCAGTCAATGCTCAGCGCGATAAGCGCAGGCCCAGCAACTCTTAGAGCCTGGGACAAGATAACAATTAGAAAGCTAAAAAGTATTCGTCCACGAACTGGGAATATAAGCGAGAAAAGAAGTTTTCGTGAGCGCAGCTTTACCTGAAGTGACTCTTCTTTACTTAGCTCTATCTTGTCCTCACCGGAAACACCTTGCATACTCATTCGGTCACCTGTATCTGTTTACCGGCTGCATCGAGCGAGGAAATTACGTACCTATAGTGCTCGTTACTGGCTAGTAGTTCGCTGTGCTTACCGACTACAACAATTTTTCCATCCTGCATCAAAGCAACGCGGTCTGCGAGCTGAACAGTCGAAGGTCTATGGGCAACAATCAGTGCTGTTGTTTTCTTGAGAACTTTTCTCAGAGCCTGTTCAACAAGTGCCTCGGTGTCAACATCCAAAGCAGATAGTGGATCGTCAAGAACCAAAACAGCTGGTTTGGCTGCGACAGCTCTTGCAAGAGCTAAGCGCTGGCGTTGGCCACCTGAGAGCGATAAACCTTCTTCGCCAATTTTTGTGTCGAGACCATCGGGAAGTTCGTAGACAAAATCTGCTTGAGCAATCGATATAGCTTCGGCTAACTCCTGTTCCGTGGAATCAGGTCGACCGAGCAAAACGTTGTCTCGAACTGAAGCCGAGAACAAAGTAGCGTCTTCAAAAGCCATTGCGATATGAGACCTGAGCTCGTGACGGGTAAGGGATCTTATGTCGACCCCGTCTAGTTCAATAGATCCGGAGGTTACCTCATACAGCCTTGTAGTTAGCGCCGTTAGGGTGCTCTTGCCACAACCGGTGATGCCAATAAGCGCAACCGACTCCCCGGGTTCTAGAACCAGGTCGACTCCCCTCAATAAATCAGGTTGATCTGACTTGCTATCTGGATAGCGAAAGTGGACGTCTCTAAACTCTAGGCGGCCCTTTGGTGAGGCTATCGAAAGTGGCTCTTTTGGATCTTTGATTAGAACCGGTTCATCGATAACCTCAAAAAATCGCTGAATAGCAGTTTTGGCATCCAGGGTCATGGATAGCAAAAAGCCAATCGATTCTGTTGGCCAGCGCAACACAGTTGCCGTTGCAAAGAAGGCAACTAATCCTCCGACGGTTAAGCTCCCTTCAGCAACCAAGAAAACGCCTACCAGCATCGAAACTGCAACTGCTGTTTCGGGAATCAGTAAGAGATAGACCCAGATGTTGGCAATCAATCCAGCTTTCTTTAGTTCTGTTGAGCGAAGCCCCTTGGCCTCGGTAGCAAATTTCTTGGCAGCGTAATCTCCTCTACCGAAAGCTTTCAAGACTCTGATTCCGTGCACTGACTCTTCGACTGACGTGGCAAGGTCACCTGCCTGGTCTTGAGAAAGCCGAGCAATTTCTCCATACTTCGCTTCGAAGCGATAACCCTGAATCCAAATTGGAATAGATATTAGAAAGAAGATAAGACCGAGCAGCCAATGAAAAGTGAACAAGATTGCGAGGCCAACGATGATTGTTATTCCATTGGCAAACAACAAAACAACACCAAATGAGAGCCAGCGTCTTATCAAGCTCAGATCTTGGGTCGCCCTAGACAGCAACTGCCCGGAAGGCCACCTGTCGTGAAAGCTAACTGGCAGGTCTTGAAGCTTGCTATATAGGGTGGATCTAAGCCCTGACTCAACAAAGGTTCCAGGGGTCAAAACCAGCCAGCGACGAAGCAATACCATCGCAGCTTCGAGAGTACCCATCAGAAAAACTAGAAAAACGAACAGGTATAGGGTGTCTAAGGAGCCCGAGCTATCAAGGCTGTCAAATAACGAGCGCAGTAATTGGGGAATGGCTAGAGCGAATAGGCTCGCAGCGATTGCCGCAAAAATACCTAAAACTATGCGAGGAAGGGCCTTTTTCGCGTAGGGAAAAATTCGCAACAGGGTCGCGATTGTCTTGTCTTGCTTCATTTTTCCTCGTTGTAAACCTGCCTTTAAGAGGCAGCCTTATAGGCTACCACCCCGAAGCTCATTCTTGGGTCAGTGGTAGAAGTGACGCTCACCCGTTAGATACATGGTGATTCCGGCATCAGAGGCAGCTCTAATTACTTCTTCATCTTTGACAGAACCGCCGGGTTGTACAACTGCCTTAATGCCAGCACGAATCAGTACTTCTAGGCCGTCCGCGAATGGGAAGAAAGCGTCGCTTGCAGCAACTGATCCCTTGACTCTGCTTCCTGCTCTAGAAACTGCTAGTTCGCAAGAATCCAATCGATTCACCTGACCCATGCCAATACCGATGGATGCGCCATCGGAAGCTAGCAAAATAGCATTTGATTTCACGGCTCGCACCGCACGCCAGGCGAACTCAAGATCTGCTCGGGTTTGAGTGTCAGCCTTGATCCCTGAAACAAGCTTCCAGTTTTTATCAGAGAAGTTTTTGAAGCTGTCTAATTCCTGAACAAGCAGACCGCCAGAAACCTGTTTGATTTCATATGCAGGCAATGCGTAGCTTGGCGGTAACTGGAGCACTCTCAAATTCTTTTTTGTTAGCAGCAAAGAAAGCGCTTCTGGTTCGTAACCTGGCGCAATAATTACCTCAGTAAAAATCTCGGCAACCTGAGAAGCCATTTTCAAGGTGACAATTCGGTTTGCAGCTATTACTCCCCCAAATGCTGAAACCGAATCGCAAAAATGCGCCTTGGCGTGAGCATCTGCAATTGGGTCGTCAGAAGAACTCGCGCCAATAGCTATGCCGCAAGGATTAGCGTGCTTAATTATGGCAACTGCAGGCTCGACGAAATCGAAGGCAGCCCTTACGGCGGCGTCCGCGTCAACGAAGTTGTTATAAGACATCTCTTTACCGCCAAACTGTTTGGCTTGAGCGATTCCCTGTTGCTTATCAAGACCACCGATTTTGTATAGCGCAGCTGCTTGATGCGAGTTCTCTCCGTATCTAAGGACGTTCGAAAGCGTGGCCTTGATTTCTAACTCCGGCTTGAATCCTGGGTTTTTACCTTCGTCGGATTCAGTAGCTCCGGCTTCGGTCTTCCAGCCGGTGGCCAATGAGCTGGCCATCCAGTTGGAAACTGCGGTGTCATACTTTGCCGTATGTGAAAAAGCCAGCAGTGCCAGGGCTTTGCGCTGCTCTAGGGTGGCACCGCCAGTTTGGATAGCCGAGATGACTTCCTTGTAATTACTTGGGTCAACAACCACAGCAACGTTAGCGTGGTTTTTGGCTGCCGCTCGCACCATCGCAGGGCCACCGATATCGATGTGGTCGATAGCTTCTTCTCCGCTGGCGCCATTAGCAATTGCCTCCACGAATGGATACAAATTCACCACCAGAAGCTGAAATGCACTAACCCCGAGCTGCTCGAGTTCTTTGCGATGGCCAGTGAGTCTTAGATCAGCTAGCAACCCGGCGTGAATGCTCGGGTGCAAAGTCTTTACTCTGCCATCCAGGGTTTCCTTGAATCCAGTTACGGTTGCAACCTCCGTAACCGCAATTCCCGATTGAGAGATTGTCTTAGCAGTAGAGCCAGTTGAAACAATTTCCACCCCAGCCAACGAAAGCGCTTTAGCAAGCTCTACTAGACCAGTTTTATCTGAAACCGAAATCAGGGCACGCTTGATTGGCACCTTGTCAAAGTGGATGTAATCAGCAGCTTGATATTTGCTTTCCATCAATTGCTACCTAGCCGTAACTGGGTCAAGTTGCTTTAGGGCCAATGACTGAATTGTCTCAACAAGTAGTTTGCGCTCTAGCACCTTAATTCTTTCGTGCAAGCTTGACTCGTCATCGGATGGAAGTACAGCCAAAGACTGTTGACCCAAAATCGGACCAGTGTCGACGCCTTCGTCAACAATATGAACCGTGGTGCCAGTTTCTTTGGCTCCGCTAGCGAGAGCGTCTCTGACCGCGTGGGCGCCTGGAAAACTTGGAAGTAGCGAAGGGTGAATGTTTATGATTCGCGGAGCAAAAGTGTGCACAAAAGAGCTAGGAAGAATCTTCATAAATCCTGCAAGAACAATCAAGTCTGGGTTGTAATGGGAAATGTTCTCTTCAAGTTTTTTAGCCCAGGACTGTGTGTCGGAAAACATAGCGGGCTCAACAACAAATGTTGGAACGCCATACAAATCTGCATGAGCTAGTCCCGAAGCGGGTTTATCCGAGCCAACTGCCAGGATTTTCGCTGGAAAAAGTGGGTGCTCCGCGGCCTTTAGCAACGCCAAGAGATTGGACCCCGAGCCCGAAATTAGAACTAAAACAGAGAGCATGGGGTTAGCTTACCTTCGAAGCTTTGCTGGCTTTTCATCTGTTGGCTTGGCGCTATAGAAAGCTGCCAGGGTTGAAACTACTGCGACCTCGACAAAACTGACAATTGCTATCAGCCAAGGATTTACTCCCACTTCAGCCAACCTGCCAGGTCCCGCGCTACCCGAAGCTACCAGTGCCAACAGTCCCAATTGAACAGAAGTGACAAGTGCAATTGAGAGTCCTAAAGAGATTGCAGCGCTCCACGAAGTGGCAAACTCAAAGCGGATTTCATCGGCTGATTTTCTAATCCCCAGGGTTGCAATAAATGCGGCAAGCAACACAACCCCCACTGCAATCATTCCCACTTCAAGTTTTCCAACCGGTAGCGCTCCCAGAATAGGAACTGCAGGTAGCGGTCCCACAGCCGAACCCAGTGGTGAGATTAGCGATCCTGTTCCCAGTGAAAAACCAACACCCGTAAACCATGAAACTCCATAAATGATTAGGTTTGGAAGCAGAGCCAACTGGCCAACGGTCAAGATTACGGCTCCTAGAACGCTTACCTCAACGCTCTCGTAGAGCCTCGTGATGTCGATCCAACTTATTGTTATCAGGGCAGCGATGGTAAAAGATGAAATCATCACAAGCATTACCGTTATCGCTGTTCCAGCTCTAAGGGCTGGGCCCACCAGTGACCTAACGCTCCAGTGCAATTTCAATCGCAACTTGTTAAGTTGCCGTCGTATTTGGTCACGCTCGGGAGCTTGATCAATTTCATCGCCATCGAAAAGCTGATCTGGCTGGCCAAAGACCGAACCGAGAATCTGAAAAACAGCGAACATGAAGGTGGGGAAAAATACCCCTTGCCAAGTCACTGGATAGACAGCACTGTCATAGGCAAGTGTGCTGATGGCAAAGGAAGCTGCGCCATAAACCGTTATGCCACCGATCCAGCCTGGCCACAAAGCCTTTGCCACAAGGAATCTTTTACCAGCGTTGAAAAATGAGCGCGCTAACCAAAGCGCCATGCCAAGTGGAATAAGGGAGACCACAAACGCTGGAGCAAGAACACCAAGGATTTCTCCCTCTGGAACTACCAGTCTGGTTCCGTGCGAAAGCAGCCAAAAATCAGCGGCAGCCCTAAAGGCTACAATCCAATCAACGCCCGCATTATTTTCTAAAACCCAAACAATAGTCAGCGGAACCAGTGCCACGCCAAGACTCACGGCCACCACAATTGCAGCTTCAATGGCTGCTATTAAGAAGGTCTGTCTTTTATTCACGGCAAGACGTTCCTATAAAGAACTAATCACCTCGCGCATTAGCGCGGCAGTCTCGCTCGGAGTCTTTCCAACTTTTACTCCAACTGCTTCAAAGGCTTCTTTTTTCGCCTGGGCTGTTCCTGCGGAACCAGAAACTATTGCTCCCGCGTGACCCATGGTCTTACCTTCGGGTGCGGTGAAACCGGCTACGTAAGCAACAACCGGCTTGGTAACGTGCTTCTTGATGTATTCCGCAGCTTTCTCCTCGGAGTCACCACCGATTTCACCAATAAGAACAATCGCCTTGGTTTCGGGATCGTTTTGAAATGCTTCGAGTGCGTCGATGTGTGTAGTTCCAATTACTGGATCGCCACCAATTCCAATTGCAGTCGACATTCCAATATCTCTGAGCTCAAACATCATTTGGTATGTAAGGGTTCCAGACTTAGAAACTAGACCTATCGGTCCAGTTCCAGTTATGTCGGAAGGTGTAATTCCAGCGTTTGATTTTCCGGGGCTGATGATTCCTGGGCAGTTTGGCCCAATCATGCGAGTTTTGTTTCCCTTGGAAACATTGTGAGCCCAAGCTTCCGCGGAGTCATGCACAGGAATTCCCTCGGTGATAACAACAGCGAGCGGTATTTCAGCGTCAATAGCTTCAAACATCGCAGCCTTAGCAAATGCTGGCGGGACAAAAAGCACGCTGGCATTGGCGTTGGTTGCCTTCATAGCCTCGGCGACAGTGCCAAAAACTGGCAGCTGAGTTCCATCGACATCTACGCTCTCGCCAGCTTTGCGTGGGTTTACTCCGCCGACTATATTTGATCCTCCAGCCAGCATTCGTCTGGTGTGCTTCATGCCTTCAGAGCCAGTCATGCCCTGAACGATGATTCTTGAATCTTGATTGAGAAAAATTGCCATCTAAGTTCTTACTTCCCTTACTTGCTTGCTAGCTCGGCAGCTTTG
>CAXNHQ010000048.1:0-6596 GCA_964202285.1 Rhodoluna sp.
CAAGAAGACTTTCTTGTTTCAGGTTGTGCCAACTGGTGGACCATCGAGCGTTGAAACTGAGCAAGTTGTCTATGAGATTCGTGATCTGAACCAGATGGTCGATCAAAAGTACGACGGCAAGATTGGTGCCATAGGAATCACCGCAACCAACATCGACGTTTCAGACAAGATCTCTGATGTGCTACCTCTTTATCTATCAACTGTCATAGTGCTATCGCTTCTGCTTTTGATGCTGGTCTTCCGCTCGATATTGATACCAATTCTTGCGGCGGCTGGATTCTTGCTTACCGTCACGGCAACCCTTGGAGCGGTTGTGGCGGTCTACCAATGGGGTTGGCTATCAGAGCTGCTGGGTGTAACTAGCCCTGGACCAATCCTTAGTTTCTTGCCGATATTCCTAATCGGAATCATTTTTGGTCTGGCAATGGATTATCAACTCTTCCTGGTTTCGGGAATGAGAGAAGCCTTTACTCACGGCAAGAAACCGAAGGATGCAATCAACTACGGAATTCATCAAAGCAGGGGAGTTGTGGTTGCGGCAGCGCTGATCATGGTCACAGTCTTTGGTGGATTTGCCTTCTCGCACCTTGCAACAATCCGTCCTATTGGCTTTGGTCTAGCAATCGGAGTTTTGATTGACGCCTTCTTAGTCAGACTGATTCTGGTTCCTGCGGCTATGACAATTCTTGATAAGTCGGCTTGGTGGATTCCAAAGTGGCTAGACAAGGCTTTACCAGACGTAGACGTCGAGGGAACCAAGATCGAGAACAAGAAGCTTCACTAGATGAAAGCTATACGGAGAAGTATTTAGCCTCAGGGTGATGGAATACGAAAGCATCGGTTGACTGCTCAGGGTGAAGCTGTAATTCTTCAGACAGGCTGACTCCAACTCGCTCAGGCATTAGTAGCTCAACAACTTTCTTGCGGTCTTCCATTTCAGGACATGCTGGGTAACCCAGTGAGAACCTAGCACCGCGATACTTTAGGTCGAAGTATCCCTGCATGTCTTCTGGTTCTTCATTAGCAAAACCAAGTTCAGCTCTAATGCGAGAGTGCCAATACTCGGCCAAAGCCTCGGTTAGCTGCATTGCTAAACCATTTAGCTCCATGTAATCGCGGTAACTGTTGTCTTCGAAAAGAACCTTGGTAACTTTCTCAACTGCAGATCCAAAGGTAACTAACTGAACGCCAAATACGTCAATCTCCCCTGATGCCCTGGATCGAATGTAATCGGCGAGGCAGAGGTGGCCATCACGTCTTTGTCTTGGGAAGTTAAATCTCATCCGATCGGCGCCAATGGCTCCACCTGATCCACCATCTGGTGCAAGTAATCCCGCTTTGCCTACCAGCCCAGAAGGGTCGTTGTCGTGGTGCAAAACAATTAGGTCATCGCCTTCCGAAACAGCAGGGAAGTATCCGTAAACAACCGACGCGTCAGCAATAGCTTCAGAAAGAATTCGATCGAGCCAATACCTAAGCCTTGGCCTTCCCTCAGTTCTAACTAACTCTTCGTAACCCGGGCCATCGCCCCTGGTTGGCTTGAGTCCCCATTGGCCCATGAAAGTTGCTCTCTCGTCCAAATAAGACGAGAAGTCCGCAAGAGCAATACCCTTAACAATCCTTGTTCCCCAGAAAGGTGGTGTTGGAACAGCGTTATCGCTTGCCACCTCTGATCGTTCAGGCATGTTCTCAGGCTCAGTAAGAACCAACTTGCTTTGCGCGTGAATTCTCTTCTTTAGTGGCTTCAAACCAACAGATTCAGGTTCAGCACCTCGGGCAATCGCAACAAGAGGTTCCATAAGATCAAGACCTTCAAAAGCATCTTTGGCGTAACGGACTGTGCCATCAAATTCACCAGCTAGGTCATCTTCAACATATGACCTAGTTAGCGCAGCGCCACCAAGAATAATTGGCCACTTCTTCGCTAAACCCCTGGAGCCAAGCTCGGCAAGGTTTTCTCTCATGACGACTGTGGATTTCACCAATAGACCGCTCATACCAATAACATCTGCGTCATGCTCTTCGGCAGCCTTGATGATGTCAGCAACCTGTTGCTTGATACCAATGTTCACAACGTCGTAACCGTTGTTGGTCAATATAATGTCAACTAGGTTTTTTCCAATGTCATGTACATCGCCACGAACGGTAGCCAGAACAATCTTTCCCTTGCCGGCAGCCTCACTTTTTTCCATGTATGGCTCTAGTAAAGCAACTGCGGATTTCATAACTTCAGCGGATTGCAAAACAAATGGTAGCTGCATCTCTCCAGCACCAAAGCGTTGACCAACAATCTGCATTCCAGCAAGCAGGAAGTCGTTGATGATTGCAAGCGGCTTATTTCCTTCAGATCTTGATAGCTCAAGATCTGCTTCTAGTCCCTTGGAGTCACCATCAATGATTCGTCGTTCGAGTCTCTGGTTCACTGGCAAAGCTGCTAGCTCAGCCGCGCGAGCATCTCGAATCGATGCGGAGTCAACGCCGTCAAACAGATCCAACATGGCAGATAGCGGGTCGTAACTTATGTTTCCGTCGGCATCGTATTCGCGGCGGTCGTAAATCAAATCGAGAGCGACCTTTAGTCGATCTGCTGGGATGTCGGCTAGTGGGACTATCTTGGCGGCATCGATAATCGCCGAATCCAATCCAGCCTGTGTGGCTTCGTGCAAGAACACCGAGTTCAGCACAGACCTGGCCGCTGGGTTCAGACCGAAAGAAACATTTGAAACTCCGAGGGTGGTGTGAATCCCTGGGTACTTGGTGGTGATTTCCTTAATGGCGGCAATGGTTTCCAGGCCGTCTCGACGGGTTTCTTCCTGACCCGTTGCTATTGGGAAGGTAAGTGCGTCGACGATGATGTCTTCAACTCGCATGTCCCACTTGGAAATTAGGTCATCAATCAATCTGGAAGCAATACGAACCTTGTCGGCTTGGTTTCTGGCCTGGCCCTGTTCGTCGATGGTTAGCGCGATAACTGCAGTGCCGTGCTCCTTTACTAGAGGCATGATCTTTGCAAATCGCGAAGTTGGACCATCGCCGTCTTCGAAGTTGACAGAGTTAACAACTGGCCTTCCACCGATTAGTTCAAGACCTGCTTTTATAACCGCGGGCTCGGTTGAGTCAATTACTAGTGGCAGTGTTGAAGCACTAGCTAGTTTTGAAACTAGGGTTCGCATGTCGGCAACACCGTCTCGCCCAACGTAGTCAACTGAGACGTCAAGCAAGTGCGCGCCATCGCGAACTTGCTTGCGCGCAATGTCGATGCAGTCATCCCATCTTTCATCGAGCATTGCTTCCTTGAATGCCCTGGAACCATTCGCATTGGTTCTTTCACCAATTGCAAGATAGGTATTGTCCTGAGTAAGAGGTACGTGCTGGTACAAACTTGCAACACCGGGTTCAATTTCAACTTTTCGGGTGTGAGTTGTTGACTGGCCCAGCCTGTCAACAACCGCCTTTAAGTGAGCAGGTGTTGTTCCACAGCAACCACCAATCATCGCCAGGCCAAACTCTTTAACAAACTGCTCGTGTGCAACCGCTAATTCCTCAGGCCCCAACGGATAGCTTGCACCGTTTGCTGTCAGCACCGGAAGTCCCGCATTTGGCATCACCATGATCGGAACCCTGGAGTGCTTGGAGAGCTGACGAAGATGCTCACTCATTTCGGTTGGACCCGTCGCACAGTTCAAACCGATCATGTCAATGCCAAGTGGCTCTATTGCCGTAAGGGCAGCACCAATTTCAGAACCCATGAGCATGGTGCCGGTGGTTTCTACTGTTACCTCGACAAAGATTGGCAGCCTGGTTCCAGTTTCAATAATCGCTAGGCGACAACCGTTGATTGCCGCCTTGGTCTGGAGTAAATCCTGCGAGGTCTCAACCAAGAATGCATCAGAACCACCCTTGATCAAACCAACCGCTTGCTCCTTGAAAGTGTCTCTTAGAAAGGCATACTCAACGTGACCCAGGCTTGGAAGTTTTGTTCCCGGCCCCATTGAACCCAAGACCCAACGAGGCCTGGAATCTTTTTGGGTAAAACCATCTGCCGACTGGCGGGCAATTCTTGCACCAACTTCAGCTAGCTCTTCAATTCGATCCTCTATTCCGTAATCGGAAAGGTTTGACCAGTTAGCCCCAAAAGTATTCGACTCGATGCAGTCGATTCCAGCCTCAAAATAGGCATCGTGAACACTTTTAACGATGTCGGGTCTTGTGACATTGAGAATCTCGTTACAACCTTCCAGGTTCTGGAAATCCTCAAGAGTTGGCTTTCGCTCTTGCAGCTCAGTGCCCATTGCGCCATCGGCAATCACCACACGAGTGGCAAGCGCGTCTAGCAGCGCTTTAGATCGTGGAGCAAACTCCATGGACTTAATGGTGTGCATCAGCGAATACCTGCTCTTTGGAGAACTTGGGTGACACTTTCATGTTGATTGAATGCATACAGGTGGACCCCCGGGGCACCCGCTTCAACTAGTTCTGTAACCAAATTAGCGGCCCAGTCAATTCCCGATTGCTTGGCATCTTCTTTGGAGCTAACGCTCAGTAGTTTTGCAAGAGCTTCTGGGTTTTCCTCACCGGTTAGCTCAATGACTCGATTTAGCCGCTGCATAGAAGTAACAGGCATGATGCCAGGCAGAATCGGTATGCTCACCCCAGCTTCTCTGGCTAACTTCACAAAAGCCACGTAATCTGCCGTAAAGAAGAACAGTTGGGTAATTGCGTAGTCGGCCCCAGCGCTTTGCTTGGCTAGCAAGGCTTGGATGTCCTGAGCGATGCTGTCCGAGTCCGGGTGTCCGTTCGGGAAAGTGGCGACTGCTACTTTTAGTTCGGACCTACTATATCCGCGGTCCTGATGAACTTGCGAAATCAATTGCACTAGCTCAGATGATGACTTGAGCTCACCTTTTGGCTCTGAGGGCATGCCAGCTTGATGATCGCCCCGAAGAGCCAAGAAGTCTGTGATCCCCTCGTCCATAAACTCGTTGACCAAAGCCTTGGTCTCGAGAAAGCTATGACCCACACAGGTTAGGTGAGCCAAGGCGGAGGCAGAAGTGTTTTCCAAGATGAATTTCAAGCCCGCCAGGGAGTACTTAGTTGAAGAACCCCCTGCGCCAAAGGTCACCGAGATAAATTCTGGGTTTAACTTGGCAAGCTCGAGTATTGAAGACTCCAGGCTCTCGCCTGAGTTTTGGTCCCTGGGAGGGTAGACCTCGAAGGAAACTCTTATCTCACCAGTCAAAATCGCTCCAAGTCATTGGTTTCAAGCTTATCTTCAAACCCTGCTGGCAGCTGGGTCCGGAATTCATAGCCAATTGTGAGGGCCAAACGCATCTCGGAGGGATTTTGAATCCAGCCAATTTTCCCACTATGATTTTGTCTATTATCCAGACCAAGAGAGGTACCAGAAAATGACAGGATTGCGTTCTTCGCTACCTATCGTTTGTGCAATGGGTATGTCTATGGCGTCTATGGAGCGAATGCTCTAGACGCTTGGTTTCTGCGTTTTTCTTACGGTGAACTAAGCCGCGGGGGTTAAGCCCCGTAAACTTCCAACATTTCAATTCAACTAAAAACCTAAAAACGTCTTGAATTTCAGGCCAATTCAGTGATTCCACTGAATACATCTGGAACCGGACACAAACAGAAAGAGAAAAAACATGTCAAGAAACAGCAAACTATCCCGCCTCAGGGCTGGAATTGCAGCAGCAGCCATTGTGGCATTCGCCCTAACTGGTTGTGCAGCTGCTGAAACATCAGAAACCATTACCGCAGGAAAGCTAACCATCGGAACCGGAGAGCCAGCCTATGGCCCTTGGGTTTTGGAAGACAGCCCTGAAAGCGGCGAAGGCTTTGAGGCCGCAGTCGCTTACGCAGTTGCAACTGAACTAGGTTACGCAGCTGAGGATGTTGTTTGGGTTCGCACCACATTTGATGAGGCAATCCAGCCAGGTCCAAAGACCTTTGATTTCAACTTGCAGCAGTACACAATTACTGAAGAACGTAAGGCAAATGTTGACTTCTCAGATCCTTACTACCAGACCACCCAAACAGTAATCACTGTTGCTGGTTCAAAGGCAGAAAAAGTCACTGACCTTGCGGGACTAAAGGGACTATTGGTTGGAGCTGCAACTAGCACCACAAGCTTCACCGCAATTGAGGAGTTCATCAAGCCAACAGCTGGTGCACAAGCATTCAACTCAAACGATGATGCAAAACTTGCTCTATCGAACGGTCAGATTGATGCACTTGTTGTTGACTACCCAACTGCATATTTCCTCACCTGCTGTGACCTATCAGACGGAAAAATCTTGGGACAGATTGGTGGCGCTGAAGGTGGCGACAGCTTCGGTCTAGTTCTAGACAAGGGATCACCGCTAACTGCAAAGGTCAACGCAGCGCTAAAGACGCTTCGTGACAACGGAACTCTTGCAGAGCTAGAGAAGAAGTGGCTAACTGACACCGGTTCACCGATTCTAAAGTAAGGCAGTAAATTGTTAAGGGGGTGGGAAACCACCCCCTTTTCTTTAGGGGAAACATGAAAGATTCACAGCCATCCGAAGCGGAGCTTCGTCGGAGAGTTTGGCGAGCCAAGCGCA
>CAXNHQ010000049.1:0-6572 GCA_964202285.1 Rhodoluna sp.
ATACCGAAGTTAGGCTCTCGCCAGCAGCCCTAATGATGAATGAGGGTCTCAACGAGGATGTTGTCGACTTCAAACCCAACTATGACGCCCAGCTATCCGAGCCAGAGGTGCTCCCGGCAGCATTCCCGAACCTACTAGTAAACGGCGCCTCGGGAATTGCCGTTGGTATGGCAACCAACATGCCCCCGCACAACATGCGTGAGGTGGTAAAAGCTGCCATTCACCTTCTAAAAAATCCAAAGAGCACGTTATCCGATCTGATGAAGATTGTCCCGGCCCCAGACTTTCCAAACGGAGGAATCATTGTTGCCGGAGAGGGTATTGCTGAAGCGTACGAAACTGGCCGTGGCTCATTCAAGACTCGGGCAAAAGTTTCAGTTGAAAGCGTTGCTCCGAGAAGAATGGGGTTGGTGGTTACTGAACTTCCATATTTGATCGGGCCAGAGAAGGTCATCGAGAAAATCAAGGAAGGCGTCAATAGCAAGAAGCTGCAGGGCATTTCTGACGTCATTGATCTAACAGATCGAAGCAATGGTCTGAAATTGATTATTGAACTCAAAACAGGATTCGACCCGCAAGTTGTTCTGGATCTTCTCTACCGTTACACACCAATGGAAGACAGTTTCGGAATCAACAACGTTGCCTTGGTCGACGGGCAGCCACAAACTCTTGGCCTGAGGGACTTACTGGGTGTTTATCTGGCACACCGTGTGCTGGTGACCAAAAGACGCAGCGAAAATCGTCTAGGAAAACGCAAGGCAAGACTTCACCTAGTCGAGGGCATGCTCCTAGCAATTGTCGCTATAGACGAAGTTATTAAGATCATTAGAGCCTCAGAGGAGGTTCAAGAGGCTAAAACCAAGTTAATGAAGAAGTTCAAGCTAACTGACATTCAGGCCGAATACATTCTGGAGCTACGTCTGAGAAGGCTAACAAAGTTTTCTAAACTTGAACTGGACAACGAGAAAAAGCTGCTGAAAAAGGAAATCGAAGAGCTTGAGAAAATCCTGCAGTCGGACAAAGTTCTAAAGGAACTCGTGGCTAGCGAGCTGCAAGAAGTGTCGGACAACTTCGGAGACGACAGAAGAACAGCCATTCAGGCTGAGGAAGCTTCGGCCCCGGTCTCAACTGGTAAGACAGAAGTTTCTGCCCAAATGACCGACTCGCCAACCGCGGTAAGTTTGACGTCAAATGGTCGGATTTTCCGCCACGAGTCCCCCGAGACCCCTAGTTCAAGAAAGCTTGGTTATCGCAGCTGGTTCCAATCAACGACGAGATCCGATGTCGTTTTCATAACCGACCTTGGAAGAATGTTGCGCGTACACATCGGAGACATTCCAGTTGGTGAATACAACTCACAAAACCCTGGGCCGTTGGCGTCCGAATTTTTAGGTATTGGAAAGAAAGAAAAGGTTGTCGCCGTCATTCCAGTGGACGAGAAAAGCATTGTAGCCCTTGGAACAAAGAATGGGATAGTGAAGCGGGTATTGCCCGATTTTCCTCAGAAGCCCGATTTCGAGTGCATCAATCTAAAGTCAGGTGACAAGGTTGTTGGTGCAGCACTATCTGATGAGAATGATGAACTTGTTTTTGTCACCCAAGATGCTCAGCTTCTCAGGTTCGATGCCAAGACCGTTAGGCCGCAAGGTCGAAATGGCGCCGGCATGGCTGGAATCAAGACAGAGTCCGAAGTTGTTTTCTTTGGTGTTGTAAAGCCTAAGGCGAAGAACATCGTGTTCACAATTGCAAACAGTTCCAAGTCTTTACCCGGCACGGACCCAGGCGCACTTAAAGTATCGAAACTTGACGAGTTTCCCAAGAAAGGTCGTGCTACCGGAGGGATGAGATCACACAAGTTCACAAAGTCAAGAGATCAAATCTCGCTGGCATTTGTCGGTCCTGAAAACTTCCAATTGCTAGATCCAAAGGGTAAGGCTTTAGGTATCGAATATGAGATTCAAAAGCGCGACACCTCCGGAGACGCAGCTCCAGCGATTGGCTTCATCGGTCTTATTTAGGCGTCGATTCTTTCACGCTCGAGAGTGTCGGCGGAATCAATAATGAAGTCTCTTCTGGGGCCAACTTCATTACCCATCAGAAGCTCGAACATCTTCTCGGCAGACGCAGCATCTTTCACGGTTACTCTTCTAAGGGCCCGCTTTGACCTATCCATCGTCGTCTCCGCTAGTTGCTCGGCGTCCATCTCACCAAGACCCTTGTAACGCTGGATCGGCTCTTGATAGCTTTTCTTGGCAACCTTTAGTTTTGACAACAGTTTCTCTAATTCTGCTTGCGAGTAAGTGTAGATGTGCTCGTTTGCCTTGGATCCCGCATTAATGACAGTCACTCGATGAAGTGGAGGCACCGCCGCATAGACTCTGCCCGCCTCGACAAGAGGTCGCATGTATCTGAAAAACAAAGTAAGCAACAAAGTTCTGATATGAGCGCCATCGACATCCGCATCGCTCATGAGAATCACTTTTCCGTACCTAGCGGCTGGTAATTCGAAACTACGCCCAGAACCTGCACCCAAAACTTGAATAATTGACGCACACTCGGCATTTGAAAGCATGTCAGCAACCGAGGCCTTTTGTACGTTAAGGATTTTTCCTCGAATAGGTAACAAGGCCTGGTACTCACTATTACGAGCAAGCTTCGCGGTTCCGAGAGCAGAGTCTCCCTCAACGATAAACAGCTCCGAAACATCAGTTTCTGAAGTCCTGCAGTCAACGAGCTTGCTGGGCAATGAAGAACTTTCTAGAGCGTTTTTTCTACGCTGAGTCTCCTTGTGCGTTCTTGCCGATACCCTTGATTTGGTTTCGGCAACGATTTTTTCCAAAACAAGCGCGGATTGTGTTTTATCGTCTCGTTTACCAGAAGAGAATCTCTCATTTAGCCTTTTGGCCACAATTGCAGAGACGATGTTTTTTACCGCCGGAGTTCCCAAGATTTCCTTGGTTTGACCTTCGAATTGCGGTTCGGCAAGACGAACTGCAACCACAGCAGTAAGCCCCGCAAGAATGTCCTCCTTTTCTACCTTGTCGTTACCAAGCTTCAGCTTTCGAGAATTCGCATCAATCTCGGCTCGAATCGCCTTCACTGCTCCTTGCTCGAAGCCAGAAACGTGAGTTCCGCCCTTTGGTGTGGCAATTACGTTTACGTAGGATCTAAAGCTGGTTTCGTAGCCGGTTCCCCACCGAAGTGCGATGTCTACTTCACATTTTCTTGTGACCTCGGTGGATACCATGTTCCCTTTTTTGTCTAAAACTGGAACAGTTTCGGTGAATTCGGTCTCTCCCCTAAGTCGCCATATGGCCGTGAGCGGTGCATCTGGAGCAAGGTATTCAACAAACTCAGAAATTCCCCCGTCAAACTTGAATTCCTGCTTGGTTGCTTTACCACTTCTTTTGTCAACAACAGATAGCACTAGGCCAGGTACCAGAAAGGCAGTTTGCCTTGCTCTGTCTTCTAGGTCCTTAAGATCAAACGATGTCTCTTTTACAAAGATCTGCGGGTCCGGCCAGTACCGCACGCGTGTGCCGGTCTTGTTCTTGGCTACCTTGCCGAGAACTTTGAGTTCACTCTTCTTAGCAAAGGCTTTAAAGGGGCTCTGAGGAGATATCGTCTTCTTGTCATCAAACACACCAGGTTCTCCGCGGTGAAAAGACATAGCCCAGGTCTGTCCGTTGCGATCAACTTCAACGTCCAACCTTTCGGACAAAGCATTCACAACCGAGGCACCAACACCGTGCAGCCCTCCAGATGCGGCGTAGGATCCACTTCCAAATTTGCCACCAGCGTGCAACTTTGTGAAAACTACTTCAACCCCGGAAAGTCCGGTTTTTGGTTCGATATCAACAGGGACACCACGACCGTCATCAGCAACAGTGACGCTTCCGTCCTTGTTTAGCTCAATAGTGACGTGTTTGCCGTGTCCAGCCAACGCCTCATCAACGCTGTTATCGATGATTTCCCAGAGGCAGTGCATGAGTCCACGGCCATCGGTTGAACCGATATACATACCTGGGCGCTTTCGGACAGCCTCCAGTCCTTCAAGAACTGAGAGGTGTCTAGCCGAATAGTCTTCACTTGCCACTATGAAATGCTAATCTCGGGCGAGCCTTTGAGTGCATCCAAACACTCGAAGTCGTGAAATAACTTCGCAGTTAGCGAAATATGGGCCAAATTGAACGAAAGCAACTGGTAGGTGTGCTCAAATGGGTCTTGGAAGGGAAACATCAAACATGCAGCCACTAGAAACACAGGACCAGAACCCAATTGAAGTGCTGAACGCAGCAGATCGTTGCGACGTGTGCGGCGCTCAGGCATACATTCGTGTTTCCCTAGCCACTGGAGAGTTACTGTTTTGCGCCCACCACGGAAACGCAAACAAGGCAAAGCTTGAACCGATTGCAAAAGGTTGGCTGGACGAAACAGGCAAGCTACTTTCGAAGTAACCGTTGCCTTAGTTCTTCTCGAGCTGATTCAGCAAAGGCGTCAGCTGATTTTGCCTGAGTGCTACTTTGTTCATATTTAAATCCAGTGTTGCTCGCAATTAGGTCAATAAATTGGTCTGCTAGATGTGGATTCATTGGAAGAAGTGGGCCGTTTAGACGCGCCGCCATCAAATTTTCGTGGAGTAATCCCTCTCCTGGAACAGATGCAAAATCCAAGGTTGAACTGTTGCCATGGCCAGCCTCTAACTGAACAAGCGCCCCTACACCCGAGTCCAATGTGATCTCTGATTGGTGATTTGCGTACCCAGTTGTTAGCACTCCAGAATTGTCGAAACCGCTGGATTCACAAGATGCCCTTTTCGCCACCCTTACCGCGCTGGAAGGGAAAATCCCTAGACCGCTGACTGTTTCTCCATCAACGAACTCGATTCTCTTACCGAGAATCTCCCAACCCAAGCCCAAAGCAAGAAACGGTACTCCTGAGATAGACAACTCGACAAGCCAATCTCGGTGACTCTCAAGATCCAAAAGCGCCTGATCGGCCCCTGATGCTGTTCCTGAACCAATAAATACGGCATCGATGTCTTTTGGGATTGACGATTGCAAGGGCAGGTCGACTAGAACGCTATCTAATCCACTCCATCTCAAACGCTGCTGAACACAAAGCAGGTTTCCCTTCTCGCCGTTTAGATTGAGCTCGCCTTTTGCAAGATGCAGGATTCTAATCACTATTTGCCAGACTCCATCTCAAGAAATCCCATATGCTTTCGTATGATCATCATTTGTTCATAATTAGTGAGAAGTATGCCGCGTTTATTCACGGCTCTCAAATGGTCAACGTAAATTCTTAGGGCCTTCTTGCTGTCTGTGACAACCTCGCCTACGGAAATCTCTGAGTACGCCAGCCGTACTGCCCAGTGCCATGCGCGTGAGCCAGAAACCACTTTTACCGATTCCACTTTTGCCAAGTCAATGTCGTAAATCCAAGAAGGATCGGGGGTCCCTTCATCCATAGCAATCCAGATGGCTGTCTCCGGAAGGTCCATAGACATCAAGTTAGCCCTCATACTTGAAGGATTTTTCATCATATGGATTCGAAGCTCAACTCCTTGATATCTGACATTCTCTCCACGCCCAAAAACTGTCTCCTGAGCAGAGATAGTTTCCGTAGCCAATCCAACATCGAAAGACTCTCCAATAATCTCGCTCGTAACAGCCAGTGCAAGCGCGGTATCGATGCCGAAATGAAGGCCTATTCCAGGAAGCTTTACTTTAGAAACCTGGCCTGCGACTTCGATAAGTGCTACTCCGCTGTCCTCCTCTAAAACCCGAGCTCCTATTCGAATGTCTCGGTTTATAGGAGTTTTTCTAAAACTAGGAGCAGCGAGAGCCCCAGGCGGCCATTTGCTCAGCGCCTCCTGAGAAACCTCAACCTTAATCACTTGAGAACTAGTTAGCTCTTCCGCCAAGTGAAGAAGGTTGCTGTCGGTTCCATTAATCAAAACACCCTTGGTCGCGCTAGCGGCTGCTTGAACCAACATATTCAAGACTCGCTCCGGCTCATAAAATCTATTCAGTTGGTCAATTTGTACGTTAGTGATTACAACCCAACTCGGAGTAAGGTAATCCGCAATTATTGGACCGTACGCTTCATCCACTTCTAGAACAGCAATGTCAGCATTCACTGCACCGTTGAATTTGCTCTGTCCAATTACAGCTGACGCAATTCCTTGTGGCAAATTTCCCCCAGAGGGGTTTGTAAATACTCGGAGGCCCTGAGAACGTAAGGCCCCTGTGACAAGAGCTGTTGTCGTTGACTTTCCATTAGATCCAGATACAAAAACGACACCGAACTTGAGAGCCCCAAGAGTTTTTTCCAATAAACGAGGTTCTAATAGTAGGGCTACTCTTCCCGGAATTGCTGAGCCGCCTCCTCTGAGCTTCGCAATCATTCGGATTAGTCTTACGATTGCAATTGCTAGGGTGATTTTCATCGGAATCACTGCTCTAGATAGTCGCGTAGCATCTGTGATCTTGATGGGTGCCTGAGTTTAGACATCGTTTTTGACTCAATTTGCCTTATTCGCTCTCGAGTAACCCCAAACTCTTCACCAA
>CAXNHQ010000050.1:0-6438 GCA_964202285.1 Rhodoluna sp.
TTGTGTTTTGTGTTGTGATGCTGATTTCAGCAACATTTACAATCAACCCGATTTGGAACTACGGACCTTACGACCCCTCCCCTGTTTCCGCGGGTACTCAGCCGGACTGGTACATCGGATGGTTAGATGGGGCCCTTCGGTTAGCGCCAAGTAACTTGGACATCAATTTGTTTGGTCACACTTACCCATTTGGTGTGCTTATTCCACTCGTGGGAAGCCTTGTTTTCCTCGCTCTGGTGGCTATTTACCCATTCATAGAAGCCTGGGTGACCGCTGACAAGCGTGAGCACCACGTTCTAGACCGTCCAAGAAACGCCCCAACCCGCACTGCTATCGGTGCTGCTGGCGTGACCTTCTATGGTGTGTTGTGGGCAGCAGCATCAACAGATCTGATTGCAACTTTCTTCCGCATGTCACTTAACCAAGTGCTGGTCTCGATGCAGATCATGTTGATAGCTGGACCGATCTTTGCATACATAGTCACCAAGAGAACTTGCCTCTCATTACAACGCAAGGATCGTGAGATTGTCCTACACGGTAGAGAAACCGGACGCATTGTCAGGTTGCCACACGGTGAGTACATCGAAGTTCACGAACCTCTGGATAAATACGAGATGTACAAACTTGTCGACTTCAAGGACTACAGACCAACGATTGTAAGACCCAACGAAAAAGGCAAGATCACTGTTGCAAGTAGAATTCGTTCTGCGCTGTCACGAATCTACTTTGAAGACAGAATCTCGCCAGTTTCAAAGGCCGAGCTCCAGGCAGCACAGTCGCACGATCACACCCCTGCTATTTCGTCCAGCGAGCAGAATCAGCTCACAAAGTAGTTCGCTTTAGGGCAGTCGGGTTTTTCAAAGAACTGGGTCAGTCGGTTTTTTTCTTGACTGTAGCATTTCTCTTGACTCTTTTTCCGCTTCCCTTGCGTACTAGTGCTCTAACCAGAATTAGATAGGTTAGCCAGGCAAAAGTGATCTCGAATCCCACGTTCATAAGAAAATCTGCCAACAGGTGATGTGGGTCAGTGAGTATGTCTATCCAACTGTCCATGCGATTACTCAATTCTCGAAAACAAGTGACGGCTCAAGAGGATTCTATTTGCTGGAACTAGTGAGCGAACTGGCCTCGACTGTGTTCGAATACGAACCCCACAACACCAATTAGCGCAAGCGGAACCGCAATAAAAGTTAGCCACCAACCAACCGCCAAAGACGCAAAGGTTAACGCCGAAGCAGCACCAACAAATATCGGCCACCAGCTCCAGGGGGAAAAGAAACCGAGCTCCGATTCGCCGTCCTGAATGTTGGCATCTGGACGATCTTCCGGCACTAGACCTTGAGTCCTATCGGTCTTCCAAAGGTAGAAAGTTATGAAGATGCTCATGAATGTGAGCATTGCTAGAGCCGAAGTTCCGATGGGCTCCCAGCCACCATAGGTAAGAAACCACCAAGCTGCGTAAACGCCAGATATAAGAGCAAAGAAGGCGGTCATGATAAACCACATGCTCACATTGGCTTTCATCGCTACTTCCTTTCCTCTACTACCGCTGCCTTAGCCTCGGAGGACGCATGCTCAGGGTGGTGCAAGTCAAAGGCAGGAGATTCGGATCTAATTCTTGGAATGGAGTGAAAGTTGTGACGAGGGAAAGGACTCGATGTTGCCCACTCCAAACTTCTTCCATAGCCCCATGGGTCATCCAAGGTCAGAGTCGGTGCCCTGCGAGCGGTCACATACAAGTTCCACAAGAACGGAATCATTGAAACCGCCAATAAGACCGAACCAGCTGTTGAGACCATGTTCATCCAAGTGAAGCCATCTTCAGGAAGGTAGGTTGCATACCTTCTTGGCATACCGATTACGCCTAGCCAGTGCTGGACCAAGAAGGTGATGTGGAAGCCAAAGAACAGAATCCAAAACTGGATCTTGCCAAGGCGCTCGTCCAACATCTTGCCGGTGAACTTTGGCCACCAGAAGAAAAAGCCAGCAAACATTGCGAACACAACTGTTCCAAATACCACGTAGTGGAAATGAGCAACGACAAAGTAGCTATCTGAAAGGTGGAAAGTTAGCGGAGGCGAAGCCAGGATGACTCCAGTAAGACCACCGAAGATGAATGTGGTCAGGAATCCAAGGCTGTAAAGCATTGGAGTTTCGAAAGTAATTGACCCTCGCCACATAGTCCCAATCCAGTTGAATATCTTCACACCAGTAGGTACCGCAATCAGCATCGTGGTGAAAGCAAAGAATGGTAACAATACTGAACCGGTTACGTACATGTGGTGAGCCCACACCGTCATCGAAAGAGCTGCAATTGCAATGGTTGCAAAAATCAGTGTCTTGTATCCAAAAACTGGCTTACGGCTAAACACCGGGAAAATCTCCGAGACGATACCGAAAAACGGCAACGCAATGATGTAAACCTCAGGGTGACCAAAGAACCAAAACAAGTGCTGCCAGAGCATTGGTCCGCCGTTTACGGGGTCAAATATGTGTGCCCCAAATCTACGATCGGCACCAAGAGCAAACAGCGCTGCTGCTAGCGGCGGGAAAGCCATTATTACGAGGATTGAAGTAACCAAAGTATTCCAAGTGAAGATCGGCATGCGGAACATCGTCATTCCAGGAGCTCGCATGGTCAAGATGGTCGTGATGAAGTTCACTCCACCCATGATGGTTCCAAAACCACTAAGGGCTAGCCCAAAGACCCACAGATCTCCACCGATGCCTGGCGAGAAAGTCGTGTTGGATAACGGCGCGTATGCAAACCACCCAAACGACGCTGCACCTTGGGGTGTGAAGAAACCCGAGACCGCAACAAGACTTCCAAAGAAGAAGAACCAGAACGCAATCGCATTAAGTCGCGGGAAAGCTACGTCAGGGGCGCCAATCTGAACTGGCATCAAAACGTTTGCGAAACCGGCAAACAGCGGAGTCGCAAACATCAAAAGCATTATCGTTCCGTGCATGGTGAACAGCTGGTTGTACTGCTCCTTGGTTTGAACGATGTCCAGACCAGGAAGAGTTAACTGCGCACGAATGACCAGCGCCATGACTCCAGCGATTAGGAAATAAACAAAAGATGTTATGAGGTATAGGTAACCGATTTTCTTGTGGTCTGTGGTTGTGATCCAATCAACGACAATTTCACCCTTGGATTTCTTTCCTGGGGTTTGGTATCCCCCGCTGATTCGACTCTCAGTTAAAGTAGCCATTCGAATGTCCTCTAATCTCTAATCTCAGGGTCGTCACCTGGGAGGTTTTGGTTTCTATCGAAAGTTGAATCAAGCTGCCCTGTTTGCCCCTTTGCTGCAAGGCTCGCAAGGTAAGTGTCGTACTCTGCTTGCGAAACAACCTTCACCTGGAACAACATCATGGAGTGAAATTCTCCGCAAAGCTCGGCGCACTTGCCCATGTAGGTGCCCTCGACTTGAGGTGTGAAGTACATGTGATTGGTCTTGCCTGGGAACATGTCTTTCTTGTATAGAAAGTCGATGACCCAGAAGGAGTGAATAACATCTCTCGATGACAGGTCGACTTGAACGGTTTTTCCAACTGGAAGGTAAAGCGCCGGTAATGTTTCTGGAACACCAGTCTGTCCCTCAAACTGAGCCTGAACGCCTGATTCGTAGACGTTGGCGTCAACGTAATTGAAATCCCAGCTCCACTGCTTTCCAATAACCTGGATGGTGACATCCGGGTTCTCGGTGGGTGCTTCTATTGCCGCTATGTCTCTCGCGGTGAAAGCGAAAAAGCCGATCACTAGGATCAATGGAATAACAGTGAAAAGAACCTCAATTGGATTGTTATACCTTAGCTGTGCAGGTAGGCCTGTTTCACCCTTGCGACGACGGTAGACAACAATCGCCCATCCCATAAGGGCCCAAGCGATGATTCCAACTAACCAAAGCACTATCCAAGCGGTCGTCCAAAGCCCAGTAATTCTGTCGGTGTGATTAGTTACCCCCGGAACGCCGGGAAGGAAGCCTCTAACGAATTGGTCTGTGCAGCCAGTTAATGCGAGGACTAGCGCTGCGGCGGTCGGAACGGCCAACCATTTTGAACGATTCTTCAATTAAAACTAGTCCTTCAGTTCTGTCTCGCTAATGACTTAATTCTAAGTCAGTGTTCAACGAATTCCAGCCAAAACACCAATAAACACTTGGGGTTTTCAGGATTAGTGAACCGAAACCTAGTTGAAAGAGTCTCCGCAAGCACAAGAGCCGGCAGCGTTTGGGTTGTCGATTGTGAAGCCTTGCTTCTGAATGGTGTCCTCAAAATCAATAGAAGCTCCCTCTAGGTAAGGAACGCTCATCTTGTCCACAACAACTTCAACATCGTCAAACTTTGCAACTGCGTCCGAGTCCTCTAGGACCTCATCGAAGAACAGCTGATAAATCAATCCAGAGCAACCCCCAGGCTGCACGGAAACTCTAAGTCGAAGATCATCACGGCCTTCAGCGCTGATCAGGCTCTTTACCTTGTTTTTTGCTGTGTCGGTAAGCTTTACGCCGTGAGTTAGGGTCTGTTCCATTGAAATCTCCTTGGATTATCTACTCGGTCTTTCCATTGTACTCCAGCAATTAGTTATCGAGCTGAAGTTGGTTTCCAGTCAACAAAATTAGGGTTTGGGCAACAATCGCCTTCTCTAAAGTCTCGATGTGCAGGCTCTCATTCGGAGAGTGGGCTCTGGAGTCTGGGTCTTCTACCCCGGTCACCAAAACCTGGACTCCTGGGAAAACGGCTTCCAGATCGGCGATAAACGGTATGGACCCACCAATTCCAATGTCGACGCTTGCGAGTCCGTAAGCAGCCTTGAGTGCCCCGGCAGCTACTTCCTTGGCCCAACCTGACTCACCCAGGCTAAAGGGCTTTCCCAATTCAACGGCACCGAATTCGATCCTTGCTCCAAGGCTGTTATGGCTGAGAATGTGGCTTTTGAGAGCCTCTAGGGCCTCGCCAGGCTCCTCGCCAGGGGCTATTCGAAGACTCAGTTTGGCCTTAACGCTTGGCACCAGGGTGTTCGAAGAAACTGCTACCGAGGGGTAATCCAGCCCAATCAAAGTGAGGGCGGGCTTGGTCCAAATACGGCCCAAAATCGAGCCCTCTCCAAGGGGCTTAGTGGAGGGCAGTAGGCCAGAATCAAGCCTTAATTGGTCCCCTGAGTAGTCTAAATCAATCGAATCTGTTGATTTTAGCCCCAAAATGGAGACAGACCCAGATTCATCCCACATCGATCCCAGAATCTTGGTTAGAGCCAGCATGGCATCGGGAACTGCCCCGCCATACATGCCGCTGTGGACTGCGTGATCCAGAGTTCTGACTTCAAACTCTAAAGACACCAATCCCCTAAGGGTTGTAGTGATAGCTGGAATCTCCGTGGTCCAGTTTCCTGAATCGGCCACTATTACAACATCCGACTGAAGCTTGGCTTTGTGCTCAATCAGAAAGTTTGCGAACGAAGGAGAGCCGGCCTCCTCCTCCCCTTCAATAAACACCACTAATCCAAGATCGAAATCGTTTTTGGTTAATTCTCGAAGCGCCTTGATTGCGTAAATGTGCGCAACAACCCCTGCTTTGTCATCAGCGGCGCCTCGCCCATACATGCGACCATTTCGGATGTCAGTCTTGAATGGCTCAGATTCCCACAGCTCATTTGTCCCTGGTGGTTGGACGTCATGGTGAGCGTAAAGCAGAATTGTCGGCTTAGAATTTCTAGCGGCACGAGTTGCAACCACAGCTGGTGCTCCCAGTGGTCCTTCTGGTGTTGCCGACCTAAATACCTCTACTGAGTCGAACACTTCTGTATCGCGCAATAACCCAGCTACAGCCTCAGCGCTATTCTCAAGCTCCTTTGGGTCAAATGCCTCCCAGGCGATGCCGGGGATGCTAACCAAGCGAGAAAGAACCTCCAGCGCTTCGGGAAACGCTTGTTTAGTGAAACCCTTCACAGCCGTAAGCACAGCTTCACTAATCGGCGGTGGGTTCATTCTCATACCAGTAATCTTAAAGGGATAACCCGAGGAATTGAGAATCAATGTCAGCTACACCTACCCCGCAGCCAGAACCGACCAAGGCGGGAAAAGGCCGTCCGACTCCAGCTAGAAAGCAGCAGGAGATGCTTCGCAAGAAGCCTGCAGTTGGAAACAGAAGTCCTGAAGCCAAACGGGCTGCCAAAAAGGCTCTCAATGCCGAAAGAGCAAAGGCCCGCGAGGGACTGGCAAACGGTGAAGACCGCTACCTCACCTCGCGTGATCGCGGTCCGCAGCGAAAGCTAGCACGAGATGTAGTTGATGCTCGATTCACAATCGGTGAACTGGTTTTGCCGATGCTGTTTTTGGTGATAATTGTTTCTTCCATTAGACCGGATGATCCAGGCTTAGATCTAACCATCCAGTTTGGAACCCTAGTTGCGATGTGGGGACTATTTGTTGCAAT
>CAXNHQ010000051.1:0-6348 GCA_964202285.1 Rhodoluna sp.
GTGTTCCATTCCAGCGTGCTAGCAATTCACGAAGCAATCTTGAGACCGTTGATTTTCCAACAGCAACGGAACCCGCAACACCAATAATGAAGGGCACCCGCTTTGCTCTTTCACCCAAGAAGTCGCTTGTCGCCCGATGCAGCTTGGAATATTCAGACACGTAGATGTTTAGAAATCGACTTAGCGGAAGGTAAACATCACTAACTTCTTGCAGATCCAGGAAGTCACCAAGACCACGAATCTGGGAAATTTCTGATTCCGTTAGTGGCTGTTCATTCGCTGTCCCAAGTTGCGACCAATCAGAGCGATCAATTTTCACAAAAGGAGTTAAGTTTCCTTGGTTTTTGGGGGAGGATTTGCTGGGAGAGCTCACAACAAGTCATTCTGCCGTAAAATTAGGGTATGTGTGGAATCGTTGGCTACGTAGGGCCGAAATCAACCAAAGATGTCATTCTCGGAGGATTACGACGCCTGGAATACCGAGGCTATGACTCCGCTGGGATCTCCGTCATTACCGGGCACGGAACTCTAGAAACCAGAAAGAAAGCTGGCAAGCTAGACAACCTCATTGCTGACATTGAAGCCAATCCGCTCGAAGATTGCAAGACCGGAATCGGTCACACCAGGTGGGCCACCCACGGGGCTCCTACTGATCAAAACGCACACCCACATCTAGGTGGAGCTCGATCCAAGTTAGCGTTGATTCACAACGGGATCATCGAGAACTTTGCTGAACTGAAGCAGGAATTACTTGACTCGGGAACCAGTTTCGCAAGCGAAACTGATTCCGAAGTAGCGGCTCATTTGATTGCCAAAGAATTTGAGAAATGTGGAGACCTACCGTTTGCGTTTGGTCAAGTTGTCAACCGGCTCCATGGAGCTTTCACTATTTTGATTATTCACGAGGACTTTCCAGACCTTATTCTTGCAGCGCGCAGAAACGCACCTTTAGTTATTGGACTTGGATCGGGTGAAAACTTCCTAGGTAGCGATGTGGCAGCCTTTGTTGAGCACACCAAGCGTGCAATTTCTGTAGGTCAAGATCAAATCGTGAGCTTGCGATCTGGTGAGGTTACGGTCACTAATTTTGATGGAACCCCAGCTGTCAGTAAAGAATTCACAATTGACTGGGACGCTTCGCAGGCATCAAAGGGTGGCTGGCCATCATTTATGGCCAAGGAAATTGCTGACCAACCTCAAGCTGTTGCCGACACCATGATGGGACGCATTAGTTCCGACGGTCTTGTAACACTGAGCGACTTAGACGCATTAGACAAAAAGTACTTCGACGAAATTGAACGCATAATTGTTGTCGCCTGTGGCACAGCAAGCTATGCCGGAGAAATTGCAAAGTACGCAATAGAAAAGTGGGCAAAGATTCCAGTTTCCGTGGAGTTAGCCCACGAGTTTAGATACCGAGATCCGATACTGACCACCAAAACCATGATTGTTGCTGTTAGCCAGTCAGGTGAGACTATGGACACTTTGATGGCTACTCGTTTTGCCAAGGAACAAGGAGCTAAGGTTCTAGCAATTTGCAATACGCAGGGCGCAACTCTGGCCCGTGAAAGCGATGCCGTTATTTACACCCACGCAGGTCCAGAAGTAGCGGTAGCTTCCACCAAGGCACTGACTGCTCAGATGACCGCCGTTTATTTGCTGGCTCTTTTCCTAGCGGCTAATCGAGCAGTACTAACTCGCAATGAACTGATGAGTCTTGGAAAGCAACTCCTGAAGATTCCTGCCAAGGTAGAGCAAACTTTGACCTCTCTAGGTCAAGTTGCCGAGCTTGCCAAGAAAATGGAAAAAGTGAAGACTGTGCTGTTTTTGGGTAGGAACGTTGGTTATCCGGTGGCCATGGAGGGAGCCCTCAAGCTTAAAGAGCTTGCATACATCCACGCTGAAGGATTTGCCGCGGGCGAACTAAAGCACGGTCCAATAGCTCTAATCGAAAAAGACCAGCCAGTTATTGTGATTCTTCCAGCGCCACAAGATCCGTTGCACCCGAAGGTGGTGTCCAACATCCAGGAGATTAAGGCCCGAGGAGCGGAGGTAATTGCCATCGCCGTTGAGGGCGACACCGAGGTTGCCAACTATGCAGCAAACGTTTGGTACGTTCCTGAAACTGAATGGCTAATGGCACCAATCCTGACCGTAATTCCCCTCCAGGCATTTGCAATGGAGCTTGCCACCGCTAAGGGTCTCGATGTCGATCAACCGAGGAACCTGGCAAAATCAGTCACGGTGGAGTAATGATTTTTGGAATCGGTGTTGATTTGGTTGACATCAGGAGATTCGAGAAAGCGCTCGAGCAAACACCCAAACTTCGAGACCGCCTATTTACTGAGAGCGAGAGAGATCTTCCTACTCAATCCTTAGCGGCAAGATTTGCAGCGAAAGAGGCGCTAGTTAAAGCATTAGGAAAAGCCAAAGGTCTTTCATTCCAAGATGTTAATGTGGCAAAAAATCAAGAGGGCAAGCCGTTTTTCGAGCTTGCTGGTGAAACGGAAAAGACCATAAAAGCTGAAGGAATTACTGATCTCCATCTTTCCCTGAGTCATGATGGCAACATAGCAGTCGCTTACGTAATAGCCGAGGTAACAAATTGAGATTTATCAGAATTGATTTGGAGGCCATTGCAGCAAATTACAAAACACTAAAGGCTCTTAGCGGCACTGCTGTCTTGGCAATTGTGAAAGCAGAAGCTTTTGGCCACGGAATGATTGAGGTCTCAAAAAAACTTGAGTCAATTGGTGTTGACATGCTGGGAACAGCTGATTTGGAAGAAGCAATGGCAATTCGAGAGGCCGGAATCAAATCTCCCATTTTGGCTTGGTTACATGGCAAAGACACAAAGTTCGAAGAAGCAATCACTAACGATATTCAACTGGGTGCTTCTTCCGTTACTACCGTGGAAAAGATTGCCGCTGCAGCGAAGAGTGTTGGCCAGGTAGCTAAGGTGCACCTAAAAGTCGACACTGGACTTGGTAGGAACGGCGCCGCATTATCTGACTGGCCAGGTCTTATTGAAAAAGCTGTTGAGCTAAAAAATGCTGGCGCTATTGAACTAGTCGGCGTCTTTTCGCACCTTTCTGGAACCAGCGAGATAGATGATCTGGAGCAGCTTCGAGTATTCGAAGCGGCTATCGAAACCGCCTCAAAGCTCGGAGCCTCTTTCAAGGTTCGTCACATCGCAGCTAGCCAAGCCGCATTGCTTTATCCAAGCACCAGGTTAGACATGATTCGAGTCGGCGCTGCACTTTATGGAATCGACCCGAGCCCGGAAGCAGTTGCTAGAAAACACGGTTTGCTACCTGCCATGAGAGTGACTTCTGAAGTGGTGCATGTAAAGAAGGTGCCCTCTGGTCACAGCGTTAGTTACGGATACCTACACAGCACCACAGGTGAGTCAACTCTTGCTCTAGTGCCTTTCGGTTATACCGAAGGTTTTCCAAGAGTTGCCACTGGTAAAGCTCAGGTTTCACTTAATGGCAAGAAATACACCGTGCTAGCCAGGGTGGCCATGGACCAGTTCATCTTAGATTTAGGAAGCGATAGCGCCGAAGTTGGCGACGAGGTTGTGATTATTGGGGATAGCACCAAGGGAGAGCCAAGCGCTGAAGATCTTGCTAAAGCTGCAGGAACAATTAATTATGAAATTGTGACCAAGATGGGCGGCCGGGCAAAGCGGGTCTTTAGTTGAGTGAGTCAAGTCGGCTGAAGATTTTGATTGAGAACGAGCAGCAGATGCATAATCTCGGAATTCGTTTGGGCTCAATCTTGCAACCGGGAGATCTGGTATCGCTAAACGGCGTATTGGGTGCTGGGAAAACAACTCTGACAAAGGCGATAGGCGAAGGCGCTGGGGTTCAAGGAGTTCTCTCCTCACCTACTTTCTTAATTGCTCGCACTCATCCCACAAATTCCGGTTCCCCCTTTGTGCACATTGATGCCTATAGGTTATCTTCCCCCAGCGAACTAGATGATCTAGATATCGACTACCCAAACTCAATTTCTGTAATTGAGTGGGGTCAAGGGTTCACTGACGATCTTTCTGAATCAATTCTAGAAATACATATTGAACGATTCATTGAATCCGAAGAGCGCAGGTTGACTTTTTCTGGCCACGGTCGCTTTAGTGAAGTTGCTGAGCTGCTTGGAGAAACAACATGAAGCAAGTTTTTCTAGCGATAGACACTTCACAAGGAACCTCAGTCGCGGTTCTCATTGATGGTGTCGTGGCAGCGGAGGCTACAGATTCCAATCCCATGCGTCACGCTGAAAACATCGGAACACTTATTGCCAGTTGCATTGAACAAGCTGGTGTAAAGCCCATTGAGATTACCGATGTCGCTGTCGGCGTTGGCCCTGGCCCGTTCACGGGTTTAAGAGTTGGAATTGCGGCCGCCAAGATGTTTGCCGCGGGCTCGAACGCTAAGCTGCACGGCGTCGGATCACTTGATGCGATTGCGTTTGAGCTTGGACTCGAGGGTCCAACCCTTGTTATCTCAGATGCGAGAAGATCGGAAGTTTACTTCGGACTCTTTCAGGCAAAGAGCCCAAACGGTGTCCCACGGCGCCTGCAGGTGCCAGCAGTTGCCAAGCAAGCACAGGTCGAATCCAACCTCCAAAGCCAAGGTCAGCCCTATGAGTTAGTTCAGCGCCCAGTTTCAGCAGCCTCCATTGGACTGTTGGCTATCGCCATGCTTTCAGAGGGAGTAAACCCAGAGCCAATCCAGGCTAATTATTTGAGGGAACCCGACGCCACCCAGGCCAAGCCTAAGAAGGTGAGCGGTTGAGTCATCAAATCAGAATTGCCACGGAATCTGATCTAGGGCCCATCATGAAGATAGAGAAAGCATGTTTTGGCAATGACGCGTGGTCTAAATCAAACATGAAAAGCGAACTTGTGGCTCCTCACACAACTTATGTGGTGGCTGAACAAGGCGATGAGGTGATTGGCTATGCCGGACTCAGCAAACTTGCCAGCTCAACAAGTGCTGATGTTCAAACCATTGCAGTTACCGATAGCCACCGGGGTTCAGGCATTGGTCGAGCACTAATGCAGAGCCTTTTAGAGCTTGCAAGAGAACAAGGTGCCAAAGATGTCTTCCTTGAGGTTCGTGAGGACAAGCCAACACCGCAAGCGTTGTATGGATCTCTTGGTTTTGTGGCAATAGATCGCCGTGAAAACTATTACCAACCAGATGGAGTTGCTGCCATTGTGATGCGACTTAATCTTGAACAAGAAACAAACAGTGCCCCAATTGTTTTAGGAATCGAAACCAGTTGTGATGAAACTGGAATCGGAATTGTTCAAGGCAACAAGTTGCTTGCCAATGTCATTTCTTCTTCTATGGATCAGCACGCAAGATTTGGTGGCGTTGTGCCGGAAATAGCAGCTCGAGCACACTTGGAAGCGCTGGATTCAGTTCTTGCACAAGCCTTGAAGGACGCAAACATTTCGATCGATGATGTGGATGCTTTAGCAGTGACCAACGGTCCGGGATTAGCTGGAGCGCTCATGGTCGGAGTTGGTGCAGCTAAAGCGTTAGCCTTGGCACTCAATAAACCCATTTACGCGGTGAATCATCTGGTGGCTCACGTGGCGGTAGATATCCTGGAGCGTGGAAAGCTAGAGACGCCTACCGTGGCACTGCTGGTAAGTGGCGGCCATACCTCTTTATTGCTAGTCCGGGACATCTTGAACGATGTGGAATTGTTGGGCGAGACAGTTGATGACGCGGCCGGGGAGGCTTTTGACAAGGTGGCCCGAGTGCTGGGCTTGGCATATCCTGGCGGGCCTGAGATCGACAAGGCCGCAAAACAAGGAGACCCAAAGGCAATCAAGTTCCCAAGGGGTCTTAGCCTTCCCAAAGACATGGATCAAAACCGCTACAACTTCAGCTTTTCTGGCCTGAAAACAGCAGTAGCCAGACACGTAGAACGAGCTGAATCACAGGGAGAAACAATCTCTGTCCCAGACGTTGCAGCCTCTTTTCGAGAAGCCGTAGTGGATGTATTGGTTACCAAGGCGATAAATGCTTGCTTGGAAAACAAAGTCCCACGATTGATTCTTGGCGGTGGGGTTGTTGCCAATTCCAGACTTCGGGAAGTTGCAGCCGCTAGATGCGAAGAGGCAGGAATTGAGCTACGAATCCCTGCATTTTCTTTATGCACAGACAACGGGGCAATGATTGCTTCCCTTGGAGCTCAAATGGTTATGACAGGAGTTAAACCAAACAATCTAGACTTTGGGGTTTACTCGACTATTGCGTTCTAACCTCTAAGCGGCAAAGCAATACCAATTGCTATGAATACGCCACCAAAAACTTGATTGACACGTTT
>CAXNHQ010000052.1:0-6315 GCA_964202285.1 Rhodoluna sp.
GCAACCGAACCCTCAAATCCCCGAAAAGGCTGGGCAACAACCCGCCAGGTATCGTGCTCATCAATGGTCACATCACCTAAGCCCCCGTCTTTATCAAGATCAAATGGAGCACCAGCACTTGCCAGCACGACGGGAAGATTCAACACCTCAAGATTTGGCGTTTGTCCCTGGGATGAATCGGTAGCCATGATTTGAAAAACAGTTTGCCCTTTGGAGTCAAGGACAGATATCAAATAGTCGCTTGGAAGTCTAGGTAAGTTCAGTCGCTTGGCAAGAAGCTTGGCTTCTATCTGATTAGGGTCCTGTTGGGAAAGAATTGTTGCCGTTGCAGAAAGCAAGTTATCGGTGTTTTGTTGCAGGTAAGCACGAAGGACTGTAACGGTTCCAAAACTAGAAACCAGCAGTAGTAATCCGATGATTGCTACCGAAAGACCCGTTAATTTACTCCGAAGGGAAACTAACTCCCAAGCGCTTGCTAACTTCGAAGGCACTAGTCGTGCTTCTTATATATGTAGCCAACACCGCGCTTAGTTTGAATAAGTGGACGAGAGCTAAGTGGATCAAGTTTTTTTCTAAGGTAAGAAACATAAGACTCAACAATTCCCATATCGCCATTAAAGTCATACTCCCAAACGTGATCTAGAATCTGAGCTTTTGTAAGAACGCGGTCAGCGTTCATTACTAAAAATCTCAATAACTTGTATTCGGTGGGAGATAGTTCAACGATTGTTCCCTCAACTGTGACTTCGTGAGCGTCTTGGTTTATCACTACAGCCCCAGCATCAATCACCGAAGGTTCTGCGTCGGCAGTTTTTGTCCTTCGCAAAATTGCCTGGATTCTGGCAACTACCTCATCGAGGCTAAATGGTTTTGTCAGGTAGTCATCGCCACCAACAGTTAGACCGGTGATCTTGTCTTCGACTTCATCTCTGGCCGTTAGGAACAAAATTGGAGATTGAATGCCTGCGGCTCTAAGTTTCTTGGTGACGCTAAAGCCGTTCATGTCAGGCAACATCACATCCAGCAAGATTATGTCTGGCTCAGATTCGGTCACGGCAGCAACAGCCGCCGTTCCGTTGGCAGCGGTTTGAATTTCAAAACCTGCAAAACGCAAGCTGGTAGCTAGCAGGTCCCTGATGTTTGGTTCGTCATCGACGATTAGTACGCGAGTTTTGGCCATGAGCTAAGTGTGTCAAAGAAAGCTGTGAGAACCCTGAGCGTTTCTTGAGGATTCTAGATGCTTGATACATCAAGGATTTTGTAGCTATATCCTTGCTCGGCAAGGAATCTCTGCCGGTTTTGGGCGAAGTCCTGATCCACAGTATCCCTGGCAATCAAGGTGTAAAAGGAGGCGGTTCTTCCATCCGCTTTTGGTCTCAGGAGTCGACCCAAGCGCTGGGCCTCTTCTTGCCTAGATCCATAGGAGCCCGAGATTTGTATCGCAACCGAGGCTTCTGGCAGGTCGACTGAAAAGTTGGCAACCTTGGAAACTACCAAGGTTGGCTCGGTGCCTTCCCGGAATGCTTGGAACAGTCGCTCTCTTTCATTTACTGAGGTTTCCCCAGTGATTTTTGGAACGCCCAGCAAGTTTGCGACTTCGTCAATTTGGTCAAGATACTGACCGATTATCAATGTGGGTTCGTTCTTGTGCTTGACAATCAGTTTTTGAATTACTGGAATCTTGGTCTTGGAAGTTGCTGCCATCCGATAACGCTCGTCTTGTTCAGCAATTGCATAGTTGAGTCGCTCATCTTCTGGAAGGTCAACTCGAATCTCAAAGCACTCTGCTGGCGCAATGTATCCTTCTGCTTCGATCTCTTTCCAAGGAGCGTCAAAGCGCTTTGGACCAATTAAGGAAAAGACATCGCCTTCTTTTCCATCCTCACGAACCAAAGTTGCTGTAAGACCGAGTCTTCTTCGTGCCTGCAAGTCTGCAGTCATTTTAAATATTGGTGCCGGTAGCAAATGAACTTCATCGTAGATAATCAGTCCCCAGTCTTTAGCATTTAGTAACTCTAGGTGAGCGTACTCACCTTTACGTTTTGCGGTAAGAATCTGGTAGCTGGCAATTGTTACTGGCTTAATTTCTTTCACAGAACCGGAGTATTCTCCTATTTCATCGGCGGTCAAGGTTGTTCGCTTCAGTAACTCAGCTTTCCACTGTCTCGCAGCGACAGTGTTTGTTACCAATATCAATGTGCTCGTTTTTGCTCTTGCCATTGCCGCCGCACCCACGATGGTCTTACCCGCGCCACAGGGCAACACAACAACCCCAGAACCGCCATCCCAGAATTTCTCCACGGCCTTGACCTGATAATCACGAATGGCCCAGCCAGATTCCTGAAGCGCAATTTCATGGGGTGTGCCGGGGGTATAACCCGCTAGATCCTCAGCTGGCCAGCCGAGCTTTAGAAGCTCTTGCTTTAGGGCACCCCTGGCAAAGGGCAAAACCTCGAAAGTGTCCTCTGAAAGCCTGGAACCTAGTAGCGATGCGACCTTTGAGCCCCTTGAGGCCTCGAGCAATATCGCTGGCGAGGAGCAGGTTAGAAGGAGCCCCCCAGCTAGATCACGCTTGATCACCAACTTGCCATACCGATCCATGGTCTCTTGGATGTCGACCCTTACCGAGGAGGGAATGGCAAACTTGGCATACTTATCGAGCACATTTAGGACGTAACCGCTGTCGTGGCCAGCGGCCCGCGCGTTCCACAAGCCAAGTTTGGTGATTCGGTAGGTGTGAATGTGTTCTGGGGCCCGCTCTAGTTCTGCAAAGATTGCCAAATCATGCCTAGCGTCGGCAGCTTTAGGGTGATTCACTTCTAACAGCGCAGTCTTATCGCTTTGAACGATAAGGGGTCCCGAATTCATTCTCAGCCGATCGTTATCGAGGTAATTGCCGAAACCGGAAGAGTGCGCTCGATATCCGCCTTACGGTCTTTCGCCCGCAGGCGTCCGTTAGCAACTCCAATTGGCTCTAGAGAAAAACTCATCGGTTTTCCGTTGATGGTGATTTCTACCTTGAGAATGCTCTTTGTCGATAGTGCCAGTTGAATCTTTCGTTCCATATCAGATTCAGGCGCCTGGTCAGACATTTCCAAATCCTGTTTCCTTAACCGATTGATTTGATCAAGAAACATGCTTTTTGGGGAACCGTTTTTGTGAATTGAAGACGGGGCAATGACCTTCCCGTTTTCATCAACTCGAATGGCAAGATAACCGCTTTCGCGCAGTGCATGATATAGATACTCTGGGAGCAACGGTGAGGTGATTTGATTGTCAACTTTTTTTAACCCCAAGGGCTTCAGCTTTGAATCCATGAGAATCTGTTTTCCAAGTAGTTCATCGGTCGAAACCAAGACCGACCCTAATTCACTGTGCGAGATTCGTAATCTGCCAAAGCGCTCAGCTGTTTCCGTGAGCAAGTAATCAACCGGCTGGGCAATTTTTGATCCTGAGAGTTTTTCAAGCAGCGATCTGATTTGCTTCTCACTGAGCCCCTCTTCGAGCCCGCAACTTAGGCTTATCGGGGAGATTCGATAGCTGGTTGCAAGACCGATGTTTTCAGTGTCAGTGAATTTCCTAAGGGCAATCTCTACTGAGCTAGCTAGGGGTCCTGGGGCAATAATCGAGAGGTCAGCCTGCACGATTATTCGCTCTTGTTGAGCTGGGAGCCTTTGTTCTAGTGTTTTTGCGGCTGCAGCAATCTTGCCGGCCAGAAGCTGCTGTAACCAGCTGGCAGCATAGCCACCAGCAGATAGGCCAATTGCTTCGGCTAACTCCGCTAGCCTGCCAATTCTTGATTGGGCTGATGAATGAGCCAGCGGAAAGCTTGCATCGATTAGCTCAGCAAGCGCTTTCTTGGGGGTTCTTTGGGCGTTTAGCGAAAGCTCTTTGGCTCCAGAAGGCCCAATCATGGCTAGCCAAGCCTGGGCGAGCATCTGCCAGCGCGTTTTTGGATCTGAACTAATCCAGCTGTCGGCAAGCTCGGTCGGATGGAATCGTTTTTCCGATATTGTTACCACCCCGCAAACCTTTGCGAGCTCCAAAATGGCCTTCACATACTCTTTGGATTTTCCCAGATGAGCAGAGAGTCTCTTGACGTCAGGAAGCCCCATCGCACCTTTCGATACTTCCTTTATCAGGTGCTGATCGAAGCTAAAAATAAGCTCGGTCACCGATTGCATCGCCTCGAAAGCGTGGATTCCACAATCGCGATCAATTGACTCAGGTTCTGGAACAGCTGTTGGTTCGGTAACAATCTTTAGAGACGCGGTTCGTGGATTCTCACTCAGGCGATCGGTTAGCCAATCAAAGACAACTGGCTCTTGGTCGCTCCAAACATACAAATCATTAGCTAGAAAGCCAACTTGTTCCTTAGAGACTTTCTCCTTGTTGATCAAAGACCGAAGCGAACTAATCTGTGACGCAGAAATACTGGAGGCGAGCAGAGCTTGAGACTTGGGATTCAATACCGCCTGGGCAAGATCGTAAAAATCTTTGAATTCGGAAAGCGCCAGTGATCTTTCGTGCACCAGAATACTCAGTGCGGCATCATCGGCCGATCTGAGGGCTAAAGCTAGCCGGTATAGGTCGCTCACTGTTTTGTTTCGCGCCCCTTTCTAAAGATTGATAGCACCAGCAACGCAATGACCAGTAAAAAGCCAATAGGAAGTCCAATTAGAGGAATCTGAGCGAATATCGCTAGATAGCTAGTAACACCAAAAAAGCTTCCAGCCAACGTAATTACAATGCAAAGTAGTGACAGACCAATAGCTCCAACTCCCAAAAAAGTAAGTGTGGTTTCAAGCCTCGAGGGTCCCAATTGCTTGGATTTAGTCATCCTTCTAGGATACCTGTGGCTAAGAGGGTAAAAGCAGCAGTAGTTTTTTACCCTGACCGCTTGGTAAAATGAATAACCCTGAGAAAGAGGTAGTCATGCCAACCGGCAAAGTGAAGTTCTTCGATGAAGAAAAAGGTTTCGGATTCATCGCATCCGATGAGGGCCAAGAGGTCTTCTTGCACGTCAGCGCCCTGCTCGACGGAGTAAGTCAAGTGACCCCTGGAACCAGGGTGGAATTTGGCATAGTTGACGGGAAAAAAGGTGCCCAAGCGCTTTCGGTTCGGGTCCTAGAAGCCCCTCCTTCGCTGGCAAAAATGTCTAGAAAGCCTGCTGACGAGATGTCGGTTATTGTCGAGGACCTAATTAGGCTGCTGGACAACATCAGTGGCGGACTCAAGCGCGGCAAGCAGCCTGAAACTGCTCAAAGCCAAAAAATAGCCACATTACTTCGAAAGCTTGCCGAAGAGCTAGATGCTTAACAGGCTCAAAAAAGCGCAACATCAAGGCTTAGCCGAGAAAGCTGCCAAGGAGTCTGCACCAGTCAATGGTGTTGGGAAATTCTTGGGAACATCAGAGGACGCATCGAAAGCAATCAGCTATCGTTTCGCAGCCAATCTCAGCGGCTACGTTGGATGGGAATGGAACGTAGTTGTGTTTCAGGCCAAGAAATCTGATGCGGCTACGGTTTCGGAAGTTGTGTTACTACCAGGCAAAGATTCCATCGTTGCTCCCGATTGGGTTCCTTGGTCTGAACGCCGAGCGGAGATTGAAAAATCGAAGCAGGATCAATCAGCGCTTTCTGACCTTGAAGTAACCGAAGATACCAAGAGCGATCCCAAAGACGCAGGTAAGCGCCCACCACTGGGGAAGCGGCTGCGCAAGCGTTTGATTAAGAAAAAGGATAAGAGCTAGGGCAATTGCCCACGAAGCTGTTCCTAGTATTACGGCAATAACTGAGTTCGGTTCTATCGGAGCGGGTTCTGGCTTTCGCTCAGATTCTTTCACCCAGAGCCTCATCGAGCCAGCCTTTCCAGAACAAAATCGATTGATGCAATCAGTGCTTCGATATCAGCTTGGTCTGTTGCCGTGAAGGTTGCAACCCTAATTTGATTTTTTCCTAGCTTTCGGTAAGGGTCAACATCGACGATTCCATTTTCCCGAAGGACTTTCACCAGCTGGGCAGCGTCGACGCTTTGATCAAAATCAATGGTTACAACCACCTGAGATCTATGTTCTGGATTGGTCACAAAAGCGCTCGCAACTTTGGAGCTATCAGCCCAGTCATAAAGAACCTTAGAGCTCGAGCGGGTCTTGGCGTCGGCCCACCCAAGACCCCCGGAGTTATTGATCCAGCGAATTTGCTCGTTCAGCAAGAACAAAGTGGCTATCGAAGGGGTGTTTAGAGTCTGGTTGAGCCTCGAGTTATCCAGAGCCAGCTTTAGCGAGAGAAATTCTGGGATGTACCGATCGCTAGC
>CAXNHQ010000053.1:0-6233 GCA_964202285.1 Rhodoluna sp.
ATTGAACCGGATTTATCTAGCCAGAAGGTGCCTTTGGGAAGCTCACCCGCAATCTTGGTGTCACAAAGCAGTACTGGAGTTCCAACCGCTGCGGCTTCGTAAACTGTCAATCCTTGAGTTTCGAATCCGATACTGGTTTGCATCATCACATCAGCGTTTGCAAATATTTGTAAAAGCTCTCTATGGGGGACGCGTCCACGAAAAGTGACTCTCTTGGTTAGCAGCCTGGCACGCACCAAGTTCTTGGCAACTTTTTCTAACGGCCCAACTCCATAGATGTTTAGGTGAGCTTTCACTTTGGAGCGGGCGAAGGCTTCGATGGTTTGAATAAGTCTTTTCTCGGGCTGCATTCTGGCTGCCCATACGAAGCTAATTGGTTTATTTGGTACCGGAACTTCTCTTTTGATTTGTTCGATCTCATCATCATCGACACCGGTAAACACAGCCTCAACATTACTTGCGGCACCTTTTTGCTTTAGCATTTCCGCGTAGTGCTTCGAGGGTGCAATTATTAGGTCCGCTTGACGCAGGATAAAACCTACGTAGTCGAATGCATTTATAACCCTTGGTCTTTTTTCCAAACCCAAGAAGTGACCATATTGCCAGGTGAAGAATTTTAGAAAAGCAATCTTTAGAGGCTTACCAATTAACTTGTTAGCCATCACATCAATGTTCGTGTGTTCGGTATGAACTAGAGGAAGGTTATGTCTCTTAGCCAATGCTGCTCCAAGGCTCGCTGCGGCAAAATCTCCTTGAACATGAACTATGTCAAAGGTGGTTTCTTTGTAAATGGTTTCACAAAACTTGGCGGCCTTACGAAGTGACCAAACCACCGAATACTCTCTCCCGATTGGAAGATAGCTCGAAGGAAGCACTTTGATATTTTCGTCGAAGCGTGCTTTTTTCGTCTTGGGGGCAAAGATGGTGACTTTAACACCGGATCGGTTCAGATACTTTGTTTGCAATAGAACCGAGGTCTGAACTCCACCTAAGGAATGCGGATGCTGGTCCATGAAAAGTGCGACGTGCAAAAGGACCTTTTCTAAGAGAGCTTTATCGGGCTAGATAAATCTACTCGCTTCCGACATAGAATCTAGCTATGACGATTCAAGAAACCGAACTGACCATGCTAGATGGCACCAGCACGAGCTTTGCTCGCTTCGCAGGCAAAGTAGTGCTGGTCGTGAATGTGGCATCAAGATGCGGCCTAGCCCCTCAATATGAAGCCCTCGAGGCCATGCAGAAAAAGTACTCCAGCCGGGGTTTCACCGTGCTCGGAGTTCCTTCAAACCAGTTTCTTCAAGAACTAAAAAGCTCGGAAGACATCGCAGAGTATTGCTCGGCAACCTGGGGAGTTAGCTTTCCAATGACCGAGAAAGTAAAGGTCAACGGGAAAAGTAGACATCCTCTGTATGCGGAGCTAGTGAAGACCAAAGACTCTTCTGGTTTGGCAGGGCCGATCAAGTGGAACTTTGAAAAGTTTTTAGTTCTGCCTAATGGTTCAATTCACCGCTTCAGACCAACCACAAAACCAGACGCTCCAGAGATTATTGCGCTCATCGAAGCAAATCTTCCAAGCTAGGATCCAAAAGTGAGTTCCGAGGCACTAGTAACTGTTGAGCAATCCGGTCATGTTTTACTCATTGGTCTAAACCGTCCAGACAAGCTAAATGCCGCCAACATGGAAATGCTGCAAGAGCTTGCCATTGCCTACGGGAAATTAGATTCAGATCCCGAGCTTCGCGTTGGACTAGTTTTTGCTCACGGCGATCACTTCACTGCAGGGTTAGACCTTGCCGATGTTGCTCCGAGACTTAATGCAGACGGTCTCGCTATGGTTCCAGAAGGCGGCTTAGATCCGTGGGGCATTCAATCTAAGCAAGTTTCTAAACCAGTTGTGATGGCAATTCAAGGAACTTGTTTTACCCTCGGCGTCGAACTTGCACTAAACAGCGAAATTGTCATTGCAGCAGATAACGCTGTCTTCGCACAGTTAGAAGTCTCGAGAGGCATCTTGCCCTTTGGTGGTGCAACAAAGAGATTTCCTCGAGCAGCCGGTTGGTCTAATGCCATGCGTTACCTACTTACCGGAGATAAATTCGATGCCGCAACAGCACTTTCACTTGGTGTTGTAAACGAAGTTGTTGCCAGAGGAAATGAGTTTGATCGTGCACTTGAGCTCGCACAAAAAATCGCAGCACAAGCTCCGCTTGCCGTCCAAGCAACCCTTGCTTCAGCTAGGGCTGCTTTGAAAGATGAAAGCGCTGAGGATGCCGTGATTGGCAAGAGACTTGCCACGCTTGCTTCATCGAAAGACGCAACAAGAGCGATGGAGGCATACCTATCCAAGACCCCAGTAAGCTTCGAGGGGAATTAGGTTTCCAAAAAACTTCTGTAATCTTTGTCCAGTTCCTACAAAGAACAATTCCTTGAAACTTCTGGGGTTGTAGCTAGTTACAGACTTTCTAGACCCACAATTCCATTGATTTAGCCCGTGCTTACAATCAAAGCAACACGAAGGAGTGTTTAATGCAAAGCGAAATTTTGCCCAAAGTAGACACCAACCTTGTTGGGGACATGCTGCTTGGGAAATGGAAGGACATTCGTCTTCACACCCGCCGAATCTGTGAACAGCCAGAGATGTGGCAAATCCCAGGCCTAACCCACCACGAACATCGTGAGCGTGTTTTTGGCCAACTAAAGATTCTGGTTGAAAACGGGTCCACCGCTTATGGCTTCCCTGCCATTGCAGGCGGCAGTGCTGATCCAGGAGGATCACTAACAGTTTTTGAAGAACTAATCCTTGCTGACCCTTCACTGCAAATTAAGTACGGTGTGCAGTGGGGTCTTTTTGGCGCCGCGATTTTGTATCTAGGAACCGACTCTCATCACGAGGAGCTACTTCCTTCAGTAGTAACTCTTGAAACCCCAGGTTCTTTTGCCATGACCGAAACCGGCCACGGTTCCGATGTTGCGAACATCGGAACTACTGCAATCTATGACGAGAAAACACAAGAGTTTGTAATTCATACTCCATCCCGCCACGCTTGGAAGGATTACATCGGCAACGCAGCAATTCACGCCAAGGCAGCAGTTGTGTTTGCGCAGTTGATTTCTCAAGGTGAGAACCACGGAGTCCACGCATTCTATGTTCCGCTTCGTGACAACAGCGGAAACTTCTTACCTGGAGTTGGCGGTGACGACGACGGTGTAAAGGGTGGTCTAAACGGTGTTGACAACGGAAGACTGCACTTCACCAACGTTCGTATTCCAAGAAGGTGGCTACTAAACCGCTACGGCAATGTGGCGGAGGATGGAACATACTCTTCACCAATTGAATCCAAGGGAAGAAGATTCTTCACCATGCTTGGAACATTGGTTCAAGGAAGAGTTTCAATTACCGGCGGTGTTACCAACGCCCAAAAAGTTGCGCTAACAATTGCAATTCGTTACGCCCACGAAAGAACTCAGTTCCCATCTCAGGATGGATCCGAGCACGTTCTTATGGACTACGGTCGCCACCAAAGAAGATTACTTCCGGCTCTTGCCAGAACTTACGCCCAGGCATTTGCGCACCTGGAACTTCTGGAGCAGTTCGACGAGGTATTCAGTGGTCGAAACGACACTGACTCCACCAGACAAGATCTAGAGACAGTAGCCGCCGCCTCCAAAGCCCTAGCAACTTGGAATGCACTAGATATCATCCAGGTTTGTCGTGAGGCAACTGGAGGACAAGGCTTTATGGCAGAGCACCGCATGGTTGGCCTGCGAGCTGATCTAGATGTCTACGCAACTTTCGAAGGTGACAACAACGTTTTGTTGCAACTCGTTGCGAAAAGACTCTTGAGTGATTACTCCAAAGCATTTGCTTCCCCTGATTTTGGAACCCTTGCGCAGTATGTGGTTGAGCAGGTTGAAGAAGTTGCCATCAACCGTGGAGGACTTCGCGGTCTTGCTCAAAAATTCACTGACTTTGGTTCCACTGCAAGATCCATTGGTTTCGTTCGTGAAGAAGAGCACCAGCATCAGTTGCTAACTGACCGCGTCCACACCATGGTTGCCAAGTTAGCTAATGAGCTTAAGCACTCTGGAAAGAAAGATCCGGTTGAATCAGAAAGATTATTCAACCGGCACCAGAACGATCTAATCATGGCCGCTAAAGCTCACGGTGAGCTTATTCAGTGGGAAGCATTTACTTCCGCCTTAAACAAGATTCAGGATCCTCAGACCAAGAAAGTATTGACTTGGCTTAGAGACCTGTTTGGTTTCACCCTTCTGGAAGAGAACTTGGCTTGGTACATGATCAACGGAAGACTTACTTCTCACAGAGCAGAAGCCATCACTGACTACATCGATGGCAGACTGCTTGGAAGGCTAAAGCCTCACTCTCTAGACTTGGTTGACGCCTTCCGTCTAACGGAGGGTCTAATTAGAAGTGACCTGGCTTTCGGGGCAGAAGCTAGAAGACGCGAATCACTAAAGAAAGAAGCGACCAAATAATGCAGAACACCTACTTCGTTGATGGAGTCCGCACACCATTCGGTAAGGCCGGAGAAAAAGGTGTTTATTGGAACACTCGCGCTGATGACTTAGTAGTGAAGGCGATGATTGGTTTGCTAGATAGAAACAAATCGGTTCCCAAAGAAGCTATCGATGATGTTGCAATTGCAGCCACCACCCAGGTTGGCGACCAGGGACTTACAATTGGCCGCACCGCTGCCATCTTGGCAGGATTGCCAAACACAGTTCCTGGCTTTGCAGTTGACCGGATGTGTGCTGGGGCGATGACAGCTGTCACCATGACTGGCTCAGCAATCGGCGTTGGCGCTTACGACCTAGTTCTTGCTGGAGGAGTCGAACACATGGGCAGACACCCAATGGGCTTTGATGCTGACCCAAATCCTCGCTTTATCGCCGAAAAGCTTGTTAACCCAGATGCTCTAAACATGGGTAACACCGCGGAGAAGATCCATGACCGCTTTCCGGTTCTAACCAAAGAGCGCGCGGATGCTTTCGCAGTTCGCAGCCAGAAGCGAGCCGCTTCCGCCTATGAGAAAAACTACATCCAACAAGACCTAATCCCGGTCTCGGCGACCACCCCAGAAGGCCTAAGAGTCGTCGACAGAGATGAACAGCTTCGTCCAGACTCCTCCGTTGAGGGAATGAAAGATCTCAAGACACCTTTCAGGGCTAACGGAAAAGTCACAGCTGGTAACGCCTCACCACTTACTGACGGTGCAACCATTTCTTTGTTGGCCGGCGACCAGGCAGTCAAGCAATTTGGCTTGAAGCCTCGAATGAAGATGGTGACATTCGCATTCGCTGGTGTTGAGCCAGAGATTATGGGAATTGGTCCGATTCCCGCCACCGAGAAGGCTTTGAAAAAAGCCGGCTTGTCAATTAGTGACATTGGGCTATTTGAAATAAACGAGGCGTTCGCAGTTCAGGTGCTTTCTTTCTTAGAGCATTTCAAGATTGATGACGAAGACCCACGTGTGAACGCCTGGGGTGGTGCAATTGCTTTTGGTCACCCACTTGCTTCAAGTGGAGTTCGCCTGATGAACCAACTCTCTCGTCAATTCGAGATGCGACCAGATATTCGCTACGGAATCACCACCATGTGTATTGGTCTTGGTATGGGTGGAACTGTGATTTGGGAAAACGAGAAGTACGACGGAAAGAAAAAGTAATGAAACTCGATCACTTCTCTGAGCTGTGGTCGAACACGGATGAGGTTATTACCCATTCGTATGTTCAGGACGTAAGGCTACCTTCTGGAAACATTCTTGCGCTTATCACTCTTGACAACAACAAAGATCACACCAGACCATCAACCCTTGGCCCGCTAACGCTAAAGGAGTTTGCCGAGACGCTTGAAGCTCAAGAGCTCCGAGCAAAAAACAAAGAGATTCATGCGCTTGCAGTAACCGGAAAACCATACTTTCTTGCAGCTGGAGCAGACCTATCCAAGGTGGGATCAATTCCATCAACCAGGGCAGGAAGACTCGTAGTTGAACTCGGCCACTTCGCACTTGGCAAGCTAGGAAACTTTCCAGTTCCAACTTTTGTGTTTATCAACGGGCTAGCTCTCGGTGGTGGACTAGAAATTGCTCTAAACGCCAACTACAGGACCGTGAATTCTGCAGCTCCCGCAATAGCTCTGCCAGAAGTTTTCCTTGGACTGCTTCCCGGTTGGGGCGGGGCATATTTGCTTCCGAACCTAATTGGTATCA
>CAXNHQ010000054.1:0-6181 GCA_964202285.1 Rhodoluna sp.
AAAGCCTCACATACCGCTTCGTTGATGCATACCCCGGTCCAGTTGTCGAGAGTGAAACCTTGCCAACCAGGGGTGTTCTTGAACGGGTCGTTGAAAGAAAACACGAAGGTGTAACCAATTGGGAACATGAGAAAGATAAAAGCCAATGAAATGTAGGTGGGAAGTAAATACTTGCCAAGACTGAACTTGTTCACAGTAGATCTTCCGTTCCAGTGCGCCTAATGTAAATCGACACCAAAACTACAATGGCGGCCATGAGCATCACAGACAAAGCCGACGCGCTAGGGAAATCCTGAATGGTAATGAAGTTAGCCTCAATAACGTTTCCAAGCATGGAAGTATTTGGGCTACCAAGGAAGTTACCGCTTGCCGTCACGTAATCACCTGCGATGGGGATAAAGGTAAGAAGCGTTCCAGAAGTGATACCCGGAATTGAAAGCGGAAAGGTAACTTTCCAAAAGGTGCTCGATGGCTTGGCATAAAGGTCACTTCCAGCTTCTAAAAGCGCTGTATCTAGGCGTTCCAGGTTTGTGTATAGCGGAAGCGTCATAAACGGAATGAAGTTATAGGTAAGTCCAAAGATTACAACGAAAGATGAACCCAGTAGGAATTCGTTCTCCGCCATCAATCCAACGTCTCTAAGCAGATTGGAAAGCCAAGAGTTTTGACTGAAAACCTGCTTCCAAGCAAAGGTGCGAAGCAAGAAGCTAATGAAAAACGGTGCAATAACAAGTGTCAACAACAGTGCCTGCAAGACGGGTTTGTTTCTTGCCTTCACCCCGATGAAGTAAGCGATTGGATAACTAATTACGAGAGCCAACAAAGTTGCTAAGGTCGCGTAAACAAATGATCGGATAATCTGATCCAAGTATTCCCCTACGACGAATGCGTAGTTGCCAAACTCAAGACCTGGCTGATAAACACCGATTCCCCCACCAAGGACAGGCGCCTGAAGTGAAGTAGTGATTAGCGAAGCAAAGGGCGTGATAAAAAATAGACCGAGGTAAAAAAGTCCTGGCAGGACAAGAAGCAGCAAGATTTTAGGATTCTTTGACTTCCCTGCGGTCTTTACTTTCTTGACCGATACCTGGGTCGACATGCTGCTAGTTACCTTCGGGCTTGGATTCAGGAAGATCGGAGAGACCGAAGCTGTGCTCAACTTTCCAACTAACCCAAACTTTGGCACCAAGCTCAGTAACCGGAGACTTGCCGATGTTTTGAGCAAACACGGTTACTTCACCTAGGTTAGGAATGTCGATTAGGTACTGGTTACTCACGCCGGTAAACCTAATGTCAATGATTTCTCCTGGGCCAACTATATTCAGACCGGCATTAGCTGAAGGCTCAGCGTCTTCGTGAAAGAATGCTTTTTCTGGTCTGACACCGATGGCAATTTTGCCGGTTGTCTTCTCAGCACGGCTAGTAGGAACCTTTATCTGGCGGCCACCAACGCTGATACTCACAGAGTCACCCGAGGTCTCTGAAACCTCCCCGACAAAAATATTTGACTGTCCCAAGAACTTAGAAACAAAGAGAGTCTTCGGTCTTTCATAAAGGGCCTCAGGGGCGCCCATCTGCTCAATACGGCCTTTGTTCATAACCGCAACCGTGTCAGCCATATCCATAGCTTCCTCTTGGTCGTGGGTAACGTGCAAGAAAGTAAGTCCAACTTCCATCTGGATAGCCTTCAGCTCAACTTGCATTTGACGTCTTAGCTTTAGATCCAATGCACCAAGTGGCTCATCCAACAACAAAAGTGATGGGCGGTTTACTAGTGCTCTAGCGAGCGCCACGCGCTGCTGCTGACCACCTGAAAGCTGGGTTGGTCTGCGCTGGGCCAGGTGCTCTAGTTCAACAAGCTTGAGAGCTTCGGTTGCCTTAGGCAGTGGCTCCCCAACTTTGCGCTGACGGAGTCCAAAAGCAACGTTTTCCAAAACTGACATGTGTGGAAACAGTGCATAGTTTTGGAACACGGTGTTCACTGGTCGTTCGTGTGGCTTTGTGGTGGTCACATCTTGATTACCAATAAGGATTTTTCCCTTTGTTGGTGAATCGAGACCTGCAACCAATCGCAAAGTCGTTGTCTTTCCGCAACCAGATGGTCCAAGCAGTGCAAAAAACTCACCTGCCGGAATCTTGAGATCAAGATTCTCAATGGCAACAAAACCAGGATATTCTTTCCTGATTCCAACTAGCTCTAGATCTGCCCCTCTGGCAACGAACTCGACGGCCAACTAAGCGCCCAGCTGAACTCTGCCCCAAGCGGTTACGAATGATTGCTCTTCCTGAGCGGACAAGGCACGGAATCCGTTAGTCGAAGCTAGGAAGGCCTCATCTGGGAAAATCAACTTGTTTTCAGCCAATTCAGGATCCAACTTGATTGCTTCCTCGTAAGCTCCCACTACTGGAGTGATGTAGTTCACCCAAGCCGCAAGCTCTGCGGCATTTTTCGGGTCGTAGTAGTAGTTCATTAGCAATTCAGCGTTCTTCTTGTGAGTAGCACCCATTGGAACGGTGAACATGTCGGCAGAAATTGTTCCACCAGTCTCAGGAAGGAAGAAACCGAACTTGTCATATCCAGCACCGAAGTTCATTTGTACTACGTCACCAGACCAGACAATACCTGCAACATACTCATCGTTAGCAAAGCCATCCATGTATTCGTTGCCTGCGAAAGCCTTAATCTTTCCATCGGCGTAAAGCGCAGCAATGTCGTCGATAACGCCGTTGAACGCGTCTTCAGTTAGCGATGAAGCGCTAGTGATGTCGATACCCTTTGAAAGTGCAATAACTCCGATCGAGTCTCTCATCTCAGAGATAAGAACTATACGGCCATTGAGCTCCGCTTGCCAAAGATCCTCAACGCTTTCTGGTGCGTCTTTTCCGGTTAGCTCTTTGTAAAGTTCCTTGTTGTACGCGATACCCCCCAAGATTCCCTGGTAAGGAAGTGTAAATTCGCGGTTCGGATCGTATTCTGCACCCAAATAGGCGGGCGCAACATTGACCTTGTTTGGAATGTTTGCAGAGTCAAGTTTTTGAACCTGTCCATCGTTTACTAGACGGGCCGCAAGCCAGTCTGTTGGGCAAATTAGGTCTGCTCCAACATCTTTACCAGCAAGAAGTTCATTCCGGTTAATTCCATACCACTCATCGTTGTCGTTGTATTCCTCAAGGTACTCAACGGCAATGCCGCTTTCCTCCTGGAAGCGATCAAGGGTAGGTCGTGACAATTCGTCTTCTGATAGGTCCATGTACCCTGGCCAGTTGTACCAAACCAAAACCTTTTCAGTGTCCGACACATCAGTTGCTGCAACAATAGAAGTTTCTGTGGCCGTTTCCCCGGCAGGTGCACATGCAGCCAAACCAATAGTCGTACCAATACCAGCAGCTCCAGCCAATGCGGTTCTGCGGGTAAGTGTCCTGCGTCGAGACATCTTTACAAGCTCAGCGAGCATCGGGTCTTGGGGAAGAGAGTTTTTGTCTTTCATGATTGGCTACTCCTGTTGTGTGAACGGCGAACAAGGAAAGAGCTGGGTTTATCCCGACCCTTGGACTTTATCCTGCCACATAAATTTCCCTGAAAAGCCAAAAAATGGCCATTTTCCCTCTAGAAATTCCAGCGTGTTCCAGGCTCTACGGCAAGCAATATTGCCCCTGACGCATCCTGTCACGAGCGGGTATTCTTCTAAAGGCGACCTTTTAGGTTCCAAATTCGATCTAGGAGAACCTATGAAGATCTCAATTCCCAAAGAGGTCAAGAACAACGAGTTCCGCGTAGCTATAACTCCTGCAGGCGTGCACGAGCTTGTCTCTGCGGGCCACGAGGTAACGATCCAAGCCGGAGCCGGGCTTGGCTCAGCCATCTCAGACCAGGAATACCAAAACGCTGGAGCCAAGATTCAAGACTCCGCTGAGAAAACTTGGGCAGCAGGAGATTTGGTTCTGAAGGTCAAGGAGCCAATTGCTAGCGAGTACGAACTGCTTCGAGAGGGTCTGACCCTGTTCACCTATCTTCACCTAGCTGCCGACCTTGAATTGACTAATGAGCTCGTGAACAAAAAAGTAACGGCTATTGCCTACGAGACTGTTCAGCTTCCATCCAGGCAGTTGCCACTTCTTGCTCCAATGTCCGAGGTTGCCGGCCGACTCGCTCCACTAGTTGGTGCCAGCACACTACTTCGTCAAAACGGCGGAAACGGAATGCTTCTTGGAGGAGTTCCAGGAACCAGGCCCGCGAAGGTTGTCGTGCTTGGCGGCGGGGTCGCTGGAACTAGCGCAGTTGCAGTTGCTGTTGGTATGGGTGCCGAAGTAACGGTGCTAGACACTAATCTGAATCGCTTGCGAGAACTAGACGCTTTATATGCGGGAAGACTTAAGACAATTGCCAGCAACACCTTTGAAATCGAGCGCGCAGTGTTGGAAGCAGATTTAGTAGTCGGATCCGTTTTGATTCCTGGGGCCAAGGCTCCAAAGCTTGTAACCAACGCACTGGTTAAGAAAATGAAGCCAGGAGCAGTCCTAGTTGACATCGCAATCGATCAAGGCGGTTGCTTTGAAGATTCCAAGCCAACCACCCACGCCGATCCAACATTCAAAGTTCACGAGACGGTCTTTTATTGCGTCGCAAACATGCCAGGCGCGGTGCCTCACACCTCTACTTACGCTCTAACGAACGCAACCCTTCCATACGTGAAAGCAATTGCAAATCAGGGTTGGAAGAAGGCGCTCCAGGCAGATCCAGCTCTTGCGCTTGGCTTGAATACATTTGACGGAGCGCTTGTGAACGAGCCGGTTGCTGTGGCTCACTCTCTAAAGGCAACTGAGCTGGCAAAGGTTTTGGCATAACCCCTAGCGGGAAATTGAAACTCTCGGCTGCCAAGTTGGCATGAGAAATAATCGCACTTGCCCAATTCTTGACCGCAATTGCCTTGTGCTTGTTTGGGTTTATTCCTAACTGGACCATGTCTATCGGGTCGGCGCTACTCATAACAACGCGGGCTCGAAGATTCGTTAGCATCGATCGAGATACACCAGATAGGGACTGAGTTGCTGCAATCAGATGCACCCCCAGCGATCTTCCTCGAGCTGCTATGTCTTCAATGGTTACTAGCGCCTGCTGGCTACTGGAAAGAGCGGCTACAAACTCGTCAATAACGACAACGAATCGTTGCAGCGGATTTCCAGCTGCAACGTACTGCTCGATGCTCGAGCACTTTGCGCTAGCAAATAGGCGCTCTCTCGAAGCTAACTCCTTAGCAACAAGAGAAAACAGTTCTCGTTGTTTATCCTGATCCAAATCAGTAGCTACACCAACAGATTTTGAAGCAAATATCTCAAGTGCAGCGCCGCCTTTGAAATCAAACAACGCTAGCTCAAAATCCTGGGCAGCGCTCAACGAACTAAGAATAAGCCTCAAAAATTCCGACTTACCAGACCCTGTTGGGCCTACAACAATTAGATGCGGTCCATCGCTAACAAAATCCAAGCTTAATTCCGCAGTTGCGGTAGCACCAATCCAACTTCTCAAGCCATTTGTCTCGGCTGCGACTGAATAGTTTCGCTGCTTCACTTGCTCAAGAGTTCTTTGTAGAAAGTCACCCGCGCTAGATCTGTCCAAGTGAAGAGCAATTAACTGATGCCACTTCGGCTTCCAAAGAAACTGCCACCTCGGTAGCACCCGGTTACCGATAGCAACCGCTGAAGTAGAAATGTGAATTGGACTTTGCTCATCAAATTGCGGATAGCGGTTCCTATAAGCCTGGGTGCCAACTAGCACCAGGACCATCAGCAGGCTAACCAGCCCAAGTTGCCAATAGCCGCTGAATAATCCAAAACCTAGCCCAACGAGCATTGAGGGCAAATACCAAATCCACTGCATAAAGCTAAACCTGCCTCAATTAGAGGCAGGTTTAGCAGCAAATTGCGCAGTTGTGGATTAGTCCCCGATGTAGCTCATCACGTGCTTGATGCGGGTGTAGTCCTCAAAGCCATACATAGAGAGGTCTTTACCGTAACCAGAGTGACGGAAACCACCGTGTGGCATTTCAGCAGCAAGTGGGATGTGGGTGTTGATCCAAACGCAACCAAAGTTCAAGCCCTTGCTAAAGCGCATTGCGGTGGTGTGATTTGAAGTCCATACGCTAGCAGCCAGACCATACTTCACGTCATTGGCGTTTCTCAT
>CAXNHQ010000055.1:0-6028 GCA_964202285.1 Rhodoluna sp.
TCCTAAATGGAATAAATCCGAATCTTGATTTAGACGAGAGTTTCCTAACCGCGCAGTTATGGCCTCACATAAATGGGACAGACGCTATGTTTGTCGCCTTATTTCGGAAATCGCTAAACTGATTAGATGACTAGAATCGCAGCCAGCATACTTAGTGCTGATTTTGCAAACCTTGAAAGAGACCTAGAGTCAATTACTAGCTCGGATTTAATCCACGTTGATGTTATGGACGGCCATTTTGTTCCAAACCTAACTATCGGTCTTCCTGTTGTTACCAGACTCCAGGAAGTGTCCAAGGTGCCACTAGATGTTCACCTGATGATCGAGAATCCAGATCGTTGGGCCCCAATGTATGCAGATACTGGCGCATTCTCTGTTACTTTTCATTTTGAGGCCTGCTCCAAAGTTGCTGAGACCATCAAGTCGGTTCGGAACTCGGGCTCGAAAGTCGGCCTTGCTCTAAAGCCTGGTACCGAATTGAAAGAGATTGAAAGCTTGCTTCCGGATATAGACATGCTTCTAATAATGATGGTCGAGCCAGGTTTTGGAGGGCAAAGTCTTATGGAGTCTGTCATTCCAAAAATTGCCGAGGCAAAGATGCAAGCGCGGGATACTCTGCCAAATCTCTCGATACAAGTAGATGGAGGGATCAAGTCTTCGAACATCGAGAAATTGTCAGAAGCTGGCGCTGATACTTTTGTAGCAGGCCAATCAATAATGTCTGCCTTGGAACGTAACGCTGAGATAGCTTTGCTTCGCGAATTAGCCCAAGCGAGTGCGAGCTAGCTTGTCTAACACCAAAGGCCCACCACGTGAAAATTCGACATTAGATTTTCAAAACGGAAACGGCCGAGATGCTTAGCCTTGAACAAGTTCGTGAGCTTGCTAGTTCATATAAAGTCATACCAATTGTTTCAACGCTCTTTTCTGGAACAGAAACTCCGCTAACAATATTTGAAAAACTCGCGGCTTCAAGACCAGGTAGCTTTCTTCTCGAATCGGCGGAGCAGGGTGTTTGGTCGAGGTATTCATTTGTTGGGGTTGGGAGCCTTGGCTCGTTGGTTTCTGAGTCAGGAGTTTTGCGCTGGATTCCAAGCGATGACTCAGTGGTGCCTAACATCGACTTCGAAGTGATCTCTGCTGGTGGCGACTTGGCGGCGTTGGAGCAGCTTCAGAAAACATGGGTAGCAGCTCCAATAGAGGGCTTACCGCCACTGGTAGCGGGAATGGTTGGATTCCTTGGTTGGGATAGCATTCAGGCTCTTGAGACGCTTCCCAAACCTAAGGCTAAAGAGTATGAGATACCAGAGCTAGCAATGTCCGTAATCCGAGATTTGGTTGTTGTGGACCACCAAGAATCCTCACTAAAGCTCATTTCCAATATCTATCTCGATGACGAAGTTGATGTGGAACCCCTCTACATCGAGGCACTAGAGCGCATTGCTCAAATGAAGAGAGGGTTGCTCTCTAAGACAGATCCGTTCCTGGCAGAAGTTGACCTCAGCTCCAAGCCTGCTTACAGCAGAAGAAGTGATGATTTGCAGTTTTTGGAGATGGTTGAAAAGGCGAAAGTAAACGTACGGGCTGGAGATGTTTTCCAAGTAGTTCTGTCCCAACGGTTTGAGATCCCAGTTGTTGCCGAGAGCCTTGATGTCTATCGAATGCTAAGGGCACTGAACCCAAGCCCATATATGTATCTTCTGAACTTCGTCGACAGCACGGGGGAGTTCTCAGTAGTGGGTTCTTCCCCGGAGGCTCTTGTCAGGGTGAGCGCCGGAAAAGCTGTTCTGCACCCGATTGCGGGTTCTAGGCCTAGAGGTGCAACAGTCGAGCAAGATGCGAGCTTGGCTGAAGAGTTGCTTCAGGACAATAAGGAACGAGCCGAGCATCTAATGCTTGTTGACCTAGCGAGGAACGATCTTCTTAGAGTCTGTCAGCCTGATTCGGTTGCAGTCACCGAGTTCATGAAAGTCGAAAAATACAGCCACATTATGCATTTGGTCTCCACAGTGGAGGGCCTGCTGAGAGAAGGCGCATCCGCAGTTGACGTGTTTCGTGCAACATTCCCAGCGGGAACTCTATCGGGTGCTCCAAAACCAAGAGCGCTAGAGATCATCGAAGAGCTTGAACCTTGCAATCGGGGTTTGTTCGGAGGCGTCGTTGGGTACTTCGATTTTTCTGGCAACGCAGACCTCGCAATCGCCATTAGAACCGCGGTGATAAGGGGAGGGGTTGGATACGTGCAAGCCGGCGCCGGAATCGTATTGGATTCGGACCCTCAGCTTGAGAATCAGGAAACAATAGCGAAAGCATCTGCACCCCTTAGGGCGATAGCAGCAGCCAACTCCATGAAAAGGGTTTATTCTTGACGAAGTTTTCCCATTTTTCGATTCAGATGATTTCCCTGTTGTTTCTAGCAGTACTGGCGTCGATGAACTGGGCAACAATAGATGTATCTGGTGCTCTTTCCGGAAAACCAATTGGAGTTACCGGCTTTGCGGCCTTCCCACCCATTGGTTCGTTACTAACTCTTCAGCTGGTGATTCTCGGCCTGTCCATCTTCCTGTCTGGATGGCCAATTAGGTTATTGACTGCAAGCTTGGTGCCTTTGATGACTTGGTTATTGTTCTTGATTGGCTCAACTGCCAATGAGGCCGTTTCACGCGAGGCCTCGAGATTCGTCTTGGAGGCCACTGGCGTAGCAGGTGTATTGGCCCAGCAAGAATTTGTCAAAGTAAGCCAGCTGAATTTGAACTGGGTGCTTTTCGCAGTGGCATTAGGTTGCAACATCCTTGTTCTTACAGCAAGCGCCTTGATACCGCGAGCAGCCAGCTCTAGAAAGAGTGTTTCAAGGGAAAAGCCATTGCCGGAGGATCTCTGGGGCTCGCAGCGCTAGTCATAGACTTATAATTGATGTGAAAAGGGAGTAATGCATGTCAAGCGACAGCTCTGAGCCAGGTCACGGGGATTCGATAGCCGCATGGGCTACGGTTTCTATAATCATTGTGGCGTTCACGCTCGGCACATTGTTCTTCTGGTTGGACCAAGCGGTCCTGGTCTGGGCAAGTTTCGGGCTGGCCCTGCTTGGCCTTGGAGTTGGTGCCTTCCTAAAAAAGGCTGGCTATGGTGTCGGCGGATCGAAGTCGCGAAACTAATTGCTGGAAAAGCTTTTTGCCGGCGCACTAGAGGACTCTCTGCTTCGTGAGGCTTTAGTATCCAGTTCACAACTTGAGCAAGAGATTTCTGTTATGCCTGCCGCGTTAGACCCCTGGGCCTTTCTTTACAGTGATGACTCTATAAAAGTTATTGCTGAGATAAAGCGGGCCAGCCCTTCACGAGGGCAGTTAGCTGAGATACCTGATCCCTCGGCACTTGCTTTTGATTACGAATCAGGCGGAGCAGGAGCAATTAGTGTCTTGACGGAACAGCAAGGCTTCAAAGGATCTATGAAGGACCTGGATAGCGTCCGAAGAGCCGTAGAGATTCCCGTCCTCCGCAAGGATTTCATCTCGACGGAATATCAAGTTCTGGAGTCCAGGGCCCATGGCGCTGACATGGTTCTATTGATTGTTGCTGGACTGGAACCAAAGCGGTTGGTTCAGCTATTGAGACTCATTGAAGATCTCGGCATGGAGGCCCTTGTTGAAACCCATAACGAGCAGGAGATACTTTTCGCCTCGGAGGTTAGCGCGAAGTACATAGGTATCAATGCAAGAGATCTTCAAACATTCGAGACCGACCGTGATCTTTTTAGCAACCTTGTGCACTTAGCTCCAGCTAGGAGCTTAAAGATTGCAGAGTCAGCGGTTAGATCAGTGTCCGATGTCGAAGATTATGCCAACTCTGGGGCCGATGCAGTATTGGTCGGGGAAGCCCTGGTCACTGGAGACTCTATCTCGATACTTCGAGAGTTCAGTTCTGTGAGGAAGCCTTAGGCTATTTTTATGGTTGAGAAGCTAGCACAGCACGTAGGTCCATACTTTGGTGAGTATGGCGGCAGGTTTGTCCCTGAGTCTCTCATCGCCGCGTTGGATGAATTAGATTCAACGTATCAGGAAGCAAAGTCAGACCCAGCGTTCAAGAACGAACTGGATAACCTTCACAAAACTTACACTGGCCGTCCATCAATAATTACTGAGGCTCCAAAATTTGCCGCGACACTTGGGGATTTGCGAGTTTTCCTCAAGCGCGAGGATCTAAACCACACTGGTTCGCACACAATAAACAACGTTCTTGGTCAGGCTCTGCTTGCCAAGCGGATGGGTAAGACAAGAATCATTGCTGAAACAGGTGCGGGTCAGCATGGAGTTGCAAGTGCAACCGCAGCAGCTCTTTTAGGTCTTGATTGCGTTGTATACATGGGCGAAGTCGATACAGTGCGCCAAGCCCTGAACGTGGCAAGAATGCGCCTTCTTGGGGCAGAAGTAGTTGCTGTCAAGACCGGAAGTAGAACTCTCAAGGATGCCATTAATGAGGCACTAAGGGACTGGGTGGCAAACGTCGAGAACACACACTATCTACTTGGAACAGTTGCAGGACCCCACCCATTTCCAACCATGGTTAGGGACTTTCATTCGGTTATCGGCATTGAAGCCAGGCAACAGATGATTTCACAGTTTGGATCTTTGCCTGACGTCGTTGTTGCTTGTGTTGGCGGTGGCTCCAACGCAATTGGAATTTTTCACGCATTCTTGGACGACAATGTTCGACTCGTTGGTATGGAAGCAGCGGGGGATGGTGTTGAAACCGGTAGGCACGCAGCCACGCTGAGCGCAGGCCGCCCGGGAGTTTTGCATGGTGCAAAAAGTTATCTGTTGCAAGACAAAGACGGCCAAACTTTAGAATCCCATTCGATATCCGCAGGTTTGGATTATCCAGGTGTCGGCCCAGAGCACGCTTGGCTCAAGGACATAGCTCGCACGCAATACATTCCTGTTACTGATTCCGAGGCTATGGAGGCAATGAAGCTACTAAGCAGAACGGAAGGAATCATCCCAGCTATCGAAACCGCTCATGCGCTTGCTGGAATCAAGCAACTTCTTCCTACCCTTACGCCTGGCGCTAAAGTTCTTGTGAATCTCAGCGGTCGTGGGGACAAAGACATGGAAACCGCCGCGAAGTATTTTGGATTGGTCTAAATGAGCCGGGTTGATGAGGTTCTTAGAGCAAACAGAACTGAAGGTGGTTCCCTTATTGGCTACTTTCCCATTGGATACCCAAATCTCGCGGCCTCAATAGACGCTGCCGTTGCGATGTGCGAATCAGGGGTAGACGTTCTAGAGCTAGGTGTTCCTTACAGTGATCCCGTAATGGATGGATTGGTTATTCAGCAAGCTACGGAAGTTTCACTTGCTAATGGATTTAGGCTAGATGATGTCTTCGAAGCGGTTAGACAGATCTCAGCACAGGTCCAGACTCCTTTACTTGTGATGAGCTATTGGAATCCAATTCTGCAATACGGCTTGGATCGCTTCGCAACGAACCTCTCCGAGGCCGGGGCTGCGGGAGCGATAACTCCTGATCTGATTCCTGAAGAAGCCAGGGATTGGATAGCAACTACCGACGAAAACAATCTGGACAGAGTCTTTTTGGCAACTCCATCCTCGAGCGATGAGAGAGTTGCAAAGACTTCGCAAAGCTCGCGTGGCTTTGTTTATGCAGTGTCCACAATGGGAATAACTGGTGAGAGAGCGGACCTCGATGCCCAAGCACGCTCAGTCGTCTCTAAAATCAGGCAGCAGTCCCCAGAGAGCATGAGTGCTGTTGGTATTGGAATATCGACAGCGGATCAGGTAAAACAAGTCAACAGCTACGCAGACGGGGCAATAGTTGGCTCGGCCTTCGTTCGCGCCTATCAGGAATCCGGGACTGCCGGGCTTACTAGTAAAGTCAAAGAGTTAGCAAAAGGAAAGAAGTGAGATGTTCATGAACACAATTTTTCTGTCGATTCCCTCTCCGGAGGTTAGCTACCTTGACCTTGGCCCGTTACGAATTCACTTCTATGCTCTATTCATCCTTACTGGAATAA
>CAXNHQ010000056.1:0-5983 GCA_964202285.1 Rhodoluna sp.
TTAGTTAGCGGTTCGAGTATGAAACGGTTTAGGTAATCTGCTCCAAGACTCAGCCCTTCCCATCCCGGGTAAAGATCATCCATGTGAATAACTCGCGGTAGGGACTCGCCTTGGCGGAAGAGATTTTCTTGCAACGACTTAGCAAAAGTTGATTTACCGGAGTTTGATCTTCCGTCAATCAGGACAATAGGCGCTGCGTTACCTAGTTCAACTTGAACTAAAACTTTGTCGGTGATTTCCTGAATGAGGTCGGAATTGGAAGGCAAGAAAACCCCAGAGCTTCTAGCTAGTCGGCGAGACCGTAAAGACGGTCTCCAGCATCGCCAAGACCTGGGACGATGTAACCAATTTCGTTTAACTTTTCATCCAAAGCGCCAAGAACGATTGATACTTTCTTGTCACCTACGGACTGTTCAACAGCCTTAAGTCCTTCGGGGGATCCGATTAGGCAGATTGCAATAACTTCTGCTGCGCCTCGGTCGAAAACATACTTTATTGAGTCAATCAAAGTGCCACCGGTTGCAAGCATTGGGTCAATGATGTAAACCTGACGACCGGTTAGATCATCCGGAAGTCTTTCTGCGTAGGTAAATGGCTCAAGAGTTTCTTCGTTGCGTTTGATACCCAAGAATCCAACTTCTGCAGTTGGAAGTAGCTTTAGAATCCCTTCGAGCATTCCAAGGCCTGCTCGCAAAATCGGAACAATTAGTGGCAGTGGCTCACTTAGACGGACACCGGTAGTTTTTGTCAGAGGTGTCTCAATGGTTATCTCCTGGACCTTTATCTCTTTGGTGGCCTCGTAGGTAAGAAGTGTCACCAATTCTTCAACAAGCTGCCGAAAGGTCGTCGAGGGGGTGTTTTTATCCCTAAGTACGGTGAGCTTGTGAGTCACTAGTGGGTGATTGGCTATATGGGTGCGCATACAAGTAAATCTAGTGGTTTCGAAGCGAAGCCCAGATAACCCTAAAGTGTTGGAATACTTGGAGTAAGGGAGTATCTAGCAAATGACTAATCACTGGGACAAAGCTATGCGACTGGCTTTGGATGAAGCCAACCGATCTGGCAGCGACGTTCCGGTCGGGGCTTTATTGATTGACCCGGACGGTAATGTGGTCGCCTCCGCTCACAATGAGCGCGAGGCAACAGCGGACCCAACTGCTCATGCGGAAATCTTGGCGATCCAACGAGCTGGCAAAGCATCGAAACAGTGGCGGTTAGATCAGCTGACTATGGTTGTCACTTTGGAACCATGCGTGATGTGCGCGGGAGCCATAATTGCTGCCCGAATCCCAAGACTAGTATTTGGCGCATTTGACGATCGGGTGGGTGGGGCCGGTTCCCGTTATGACCTGGTTAGAGATTCCAGACTGGGTACACCGGTTGAAGTCATAACCGGAGTTATGCAACAAGAGTGTTCCAAGATTCTAAAAGACTTTTTTGAGAAACGACGCTAAACACTAAGCTTTGTTGTGGTGACGTGTCCGAGCGGCCGAAGGTGCAACTCTCGAAAAGTTGTGTGCGTGAAAGCGCACCGTGGGTTCAAATCCCACCGTCACCGCCAGAACATCCTAGAAAGAGGGATTCAATGAATTACAGAAAACACATGACCGTATTCGGAGTCATTGCCCTCCTAGGCTTCATCCTGTTTTGGTTCATGCCGCAGTTTGGTGCAGCTATTTTCCTGCCTGCCTTGGGTGCCTATTTCGGCGCTCGCAAGGCCGATTTAGATGGCCCGGCGCAACCTAGCTATGTTCTTTGGGGAATTTTCTTCGTATTCGTGGCGATTGCGGTAGCAATTAGATTCTTGGTACCCGAAGAAAACTTTGGCGGATTCGAAGCGGCTCCGCAGAACATAATTTTGCTCTGGGTCTATTTGGGTTCTCTGGCCCTGGCCTTTCCGCTATTTGGTTTTCTTGCTTACTTACAGCGCGTTGGAAGAGCTAATTCTTAGCCACTAAACCCATTCAGATCGCAGTGCGCTCGAGGAATTTGCTGTCATTTGAGTGATGATTTATACTTAACTTAATTCACTTCGCGCACATGATTAATTGGATGCGCCTTGATTCAAATTACGGGGATTAGTTGAACTGGAAAGTTTTGGCCATCGATGGCCTTGGTGGCGCTGGCAAGTCTGCTCTGGCAACTCAGCTTGCCAATGACTTGGGTGCAACCATAATTCCGATGGATGCCTTCTTACTTCCAGAAAGAAAGCATCGCATTAGCGCGATAGCGAAAAACTATGATCTGGATCGCTTCTTCGAAGAAGTTACGGACAATCTGCTTGCAAAAAAAGACATCCGCTACCGAGTTATGGATCTGATCTCTGGAGAACTTAAGCCTGAGAAAATAACTGTTCCTGCGGGCCAGAAGGTAATAGTAGAAGGCATTTACTCCCTAGAACTTAGCTTCCGAGACTCTTATGATCTGAGCATCTTCGTGGATGCCCCGAAGAAGTTTCTAATGACCAGAGCATTTGAGTTTGAAGCCGGGGCATCGTCTTGGCTTGATAAATGGCTTCCAGGCGAGGAAACCTACCTGGCAGCCCAGCATCCCAAGCTTGGAGCGATGCTGGTAGTGGACGGGACCCAGCCATTTCCACCAACTAGTCAGATTATGGAAGCTTTGAGTCAAAAGCGAGCTGAAGACCGGGTTTAGACCCGATACACCCAAAAAATCCAAAAATTGGTATTTAAACAGGGTGTTTACAACTGTGGCTAAATCGTTATAGTATTGTCACTTGACCCAACAAAACCAGCTCGCATATTTTGGCGTGCCCTGTTCGCATATTGTGGCGACAATCGGTTTCGGGACAGCCCTTAATCTGACCGCTTTTTAACTAATGTGCCCTTGGAGGGACCGCCTTGGCTGCTTCGAAAAATGCAAAAAACACCCGTCTAGCATCAAGACCATCGTTCGCGAAGGTTCAAGAGCAGATTGATCTTCCAGATCTTCTATCCTTGCAAACCGAAAGCTTCGAGTGGCTTATTGGTGGACCATCATGGAGAGCCAAGGAAGGCAACAAGGCCAAGACTGGTCTTGACGAAGTATTCGAAGAAATCTCTCCGATCGAAGACTCAGCAAACTCATCACAAGACCCGAAGATGGGTCTAGTTTTTGGTGACCCAATTTTGTATGACCCTGCTTACACTCCAGACGAGTGCAAGACCAAGGGTAAGAGCTACACCCAACCTCTTTATATCAAGGCCGAATTCACCAACTACCTAACCGGTGAAATTAAGTCACAGACAGTTTTCATGGGAGATTTCCCAGTAATGACCGAAAAGGGAACTTTCGTCATTAACGGAACTGAGCGAGTTGTAGTTTCACAGCTGGTTCGCTCTCCTGGTGTTTACTTCTCGGTTTCAACTAACACCACTGGAAACTTAGATGTTAGAAACAACAAGGCACAGATCATTCCATCTCGTGGTTCTTACCTAGAGTTTCTAACTGAGTGGGTAAGAGACGAACGTAAGCCAATCGCGCGTTTTGGTCAGCCAATTGTTCAGGTGCAAGTGGACCGCAAGACTAAAGTATCCGCAACCATTTTCCTAAAAGCTCTTGGTTTCACAAAAGAGGAAATCATTGCAGAATTTTCTGACATTGAAAAGGCAGTTGGATCAGCAGCACCAACTTGGAAGTTCGATGTTGACCTAATTGCAAACACGTTGGCCTACGACGAGTCCAAGGTATTCGTAAACCCAATTCTTACCAAGGAAGATGCTCTTCGTGAGCTTTACCGCAAGGTTCGTAGCGAAGCCGCCGGTTCAGAAGTAGCTGCTGCATGGCTGAACTCAACTTACTTCGAGTCAAAAAGGTACAACCTGGCCAAGGTTGGTCGCCACAAGCTAAACCGCAAGCTAGGTATCGACGAGCCGCTAGAGGTTAACACTTTGACCAGAAGTGACGTCATCGGTGCTTTGAAGTACTTGCTGCTATTTGACCAGTCAATTGCCAACCAGGCTTCTGCATCAAATGCTCGTATCGAGTTCCCAGTAAAGATGAACGGTAAAGCTGTAAAGATTGCCGTTTCTGCTGACGACATCGACGACTTCTCAAACCGAAGAATTCGTTCAGTTGGAGAGCTAATTCAGAACCAGGTTCGTATCGGTTTATCTCGTATGGAGCGTGTTGTTCGTGAGCGTATGTCGACTCAGGACATCGAGGCAATTACTCCTCAGACACTTATTAACTTGCGACCAGTAGTTAGCGCTATCAAGGAATTCTTTGGCGCTAGCCAGCTGTCACAGTTCATGGATCAGAACAACCCACTTGCTGGTCTTGCACACAAGCGTCGTTTGTCAGCGCTTGGTCCAGGCGGTATCGCTCGTGAGCGTGCCCAGATGGAAGTTCGAGATGTTCACCCTTCCCACTACGGAAGAATGTGTCCGGTTGAAACTCCAGAAGGTCCGAACATTGGTCTGATTGGATCTTTGACTGCATATGCTCGCATCAACGCTTTTGGTTTCATCGAGACTCCTTACCTGAAGGTTACAAATGGCAAGGTCTCTGGAAAAATTGAGTACCTAGACGCAGCAGCAGAAGACGGTAAGTCAATTGCTGGTGCTGACACTCCTTTGAACTCAGACAAGACATTTGCAAACAAGAAGGTATTCGCAAGATTCCGCGGAGACGTAGTAGAGGTAGACAAGGAAGATGTCGACTTCGTTGACGTTTCTCCTCGTCAGCTTGCTTCTGTTTCTACTTCTTTGATTCCATTCTTGGAGCACGATGACTCATCACGTGCTCTGATGGGTGCAAACATGCAACGTCAGGCTGTTCCGCTAGTTCGCTCCGAGGCTCCATTTGTTGGAACCGGAATGGAAAGAACTGCAGCTTTTGACTCCGGAGCCTTGGTAATTGCCGAGACCGCCGGTGTTGTTGAAGAAGTTGCTGCCAACATGATTGTTATCAAGCAGGAAAACGGCCGTAAGAAGGAATATCTTCTTCGCAAGTTTGACCGCTCTAACCAGGGAACTGCTATCAACCAGCAGCCGCTAGTTTCAGTTGGCCAGAAAATTGAAGCCGGTGAAGTACTGGCTGATGGTCCATCTACCGATAACGGTGAGCTAGCTCTTGGAAAGAACCTACTTGTAGCGTTCATGCCTTGGGAAGGTCACAACTTCGAAGACGCCATCATCTTGAGCCAGAACCTAGTCAAGGAAGACACTTTGTCCTCGATTCACATCGAAGAGTATGAAGTTGACGCCCGTGACACCAAGTTGGGTAAGGAAGAAATCACCGCAGATCTTCCAAACGTTTCAATGGAAGCCCTTGCGCAGCTTGATGAGAATGGAATCATTCGCATCGGTGCCGAGGTAAGACCAGGAGATATTTTGGTTGGAAAGGTAACACCTAAGGGTGAGACCGAGCTGTCTGCTGAAGAGCGTTTGCTACGAGCTATCTTCAACGAGAAGTCCCGCGAAGTTCGCGACACTTCCTTGAAAGTTCCTCACGGCGAGGGCGGAACCGTTATTGCTGTGAAGGTGTTTGACATCGAAGCAGGAGACGACGAGCTAGGTGCTGGCATCAACCAGAGAGTTGTTGTCAACATCGCGCAGCGCAGAAAAATCACCGAGGGTGACAAGCTTGCTGGACGCCATGGAAACAAAGGTGTTATTTCTAAGATTCTTCCTGTTGAAGACATGCCATTTATGGATGATGGAACACCAGTAGATATCATCTTGAACCCACTGGGTATTCCTGGTCGAATGAACTTCGGTCAGGTTCTTGAAACTCACCTTGGTTGGATTGCTAAGCAGGGTTGGAAAGTTGAGGGAGTTGCCAAATGGGCAGATGCCATCGTTTCTGAAATGCGCGAGGGTAAGCCTGGAACTAAGGTTGCAACGCCTATCTTCGATGGTGCATCTAAAGATGAAATCATCGGACTACTTGGATCCACACTTCCAAACAGAGACGGTCAGAGACTGGTTGATGAAACCGGTAAGACCAGATTGTTCGATGGAAGATCGGGAGAGCCATTCCC
>CAXNHQ010000057.1:0-5945 GCA_964202285.1 Rhodoluna sp.
CATAAACTTGGACAGTGCTTGCGCTAGCCAGAGTGCCGGCGTAAGGGTCCACGGTGTAAACCGCAGTCAAGCTCAATACGAAGAAGAAGCCAAGAGCCGAGAAGGATCCCGCTTTGGTAGCCCTTGGTAGATGGGGGCGAGATAGCCCCTTCTGGGCCAAGGACTCATCAAGTGAAAGAATGAGTCGCTTGGCAAGGGGTACGCGCAGGGCTTCGTACTTACCCATGACTACTTCCTTCGGTTTCAACTTTGATTCAGACCTTCAAGTCTATCTTTAGACTTGAATAAGGGCTAGGGCGGTAATTTGCCAGCAAACTAGCGGGTTGGCAGGGATTGCTCTGGGCACTCACTCAGAATATTTGCAATGGTATCGAACTCTGCCTGGGTCATCCAGAGGTTGTAACTGAGCTTCACAGCCACCTGTCTTGCAACAAAAGCGCAGCGGAAACCTTTGTTAGCTGGTAACCAGCTAGCGGCATCTGAGTCACTTTTTTGGGAATTGGCGGGACCAGACACAGCTAGGAGATTTAGTGGGTCGTTGTATAAGGCATAGCGTTGGTCGCCGGTTAGTTGTTGGGCGCCTTTTTGCCAAGCATCGCTTAGTGAAACTACATGATCAATCTCAACAGCATTTGAAGTACCAACCCCACGCTGAAAACTTATGGCTTCACCGGTATATGGATCTTGCAGGACGCCAGTTTCAATAATGCAAGAAGACCCGGAGCGAAGCACAAACTCGCTAAAATCTCGACGCAGAATTTTGTTTCTTGTGTCGCAACCGAAACTGTAATCCCAGTCAGTTGCAAACAAATCTCTTTCGTAGCCAGTTTTGGGGGCTCTTCCCTTTATGGCAACACTGGCTAGAGCAGAAAGAGCTGGGGACGCAACAGGCGTTGGAGCCTCTGGGCTAGGTGAGAGAGATTGCTGCGGACTGGGAGTCGGTGTCTGCGATTGAGTCGAAGAGCTGGTTGTGGAACTTGGCTCAGGCTCGGGAGGATTGTCGCTATTGAAAAAACTACCAATGAAAAATACTACGACTACAGCACCAATTAGAAGGGTTGAGTTACTCGCTGATTTCAAGCTGCAATGCCTCGATTACGCGATCTAGGAAGCTGTCAACTTGCGGCATTGAGTAGCCACTTCGCCTCGAGCTGAACTGGACTCTTCTAATCTCGGACACTTTAATCTTTACTTTTCCATCAAAATGAGAAACCAATCGATCACATAACGCGTCTACTTTTTTCTTGTCATAACCGCGAGCCAAAAAAGACACTTTGGCAAATCGCTTGGACTTGGCTTTTCTTAGCCTTGGACTTAGTGCATCCTTTAGTTCGGAATACCTTTTTGCGAGCTCTTGCTCCCCGTAGCGCTTTTTGAAAGCAATGACCTCGGTAAGACTGAAATGATCTTCTAGATTGTCTAATGCGGCGTCCACCTGAGAGATCAGGTAGCCGCCCTTTACTAGGTCAAGCCTTAGCCCTCTAAGGTCTGAGGCACGAAGTAAGACTTGATCGGGATTCTCGTATTGGCGTTTGGCCGACTCAAGCAGCGAATCAACTTGCTTCTTGTCGTAGCCTCGACCTGGAGCGGTCTCAAATTTGATTGCTTTATCCATAGAACACCACCATAACAAGGTAACTCATTAGTGCGGCCGGCAACAAAGAATCGAGCCGGTCCATCATCCCTCCGTGGCCTGGAAGAAGCGTTGACATGTCTTTTATCCCAAGGTCTCGCTTGATCAAGGATTCCGCAAGGTCTCCAAAAACCGCAGCAAGGATTATTGCTGCCGCTAAAATCACACCTACCCACCAAGGCCCACCTAGTAAAAACACAGTAAAGGCAATAGCAGAAACCGATCCGAAAACGATCGATGCAGCAAGTCCCTCCCAAGTCTTTTTTGGGCTCACACCTGGTGCCAACTTGTTTTTGCCGAAAACTCGACCAAACAGATAACCGGCAGAGTCAATCAGGGCAACCGTGGTAACAAATGCAAGAACCCACCACTGACCATCTTCTTGACGCCGTAGCATCAACATCGAAAAGCTCAACGTTAGAGGCAGGTAAATTACCAGAAATGCTGCAGCGGCGAAATCTCGAACAGTTCGCTGAAGGGTTTGGAAGTTCGCTTTTCTTCGTTCAAAAAGCAAATGAACGCTGCGCCAAATAATCAACCCCGCCACAATAGCGATACTGACAAGCCATTGCACTGCCGGTCCGCCATAGTAGGTCGCGGGCATAATGATGACCGATCCAACAACCGCAGGCACCCTCGGCACATACCAGTTTCTTCTTCTAAGAGCGGTAGATAGCTCCCAAGCACCGATTGCAGTCGATACCGATAGAAAAACAATAAAGAACTCCCTGTAAACCAAAAGTGTTGAAAGAAAAATAGCGGCAAGCAAAAGGCCGACCGCTACCGACTTAGAAAGCGATCGTCCCCCGGGTGCACTGACTTCTGACATGGGTTCGCTAAACCTCGAGCAATTCAGCTTCTTTGCGCTTTAGCGCATCATCGATGGCATCAACATGATTTTTGGTCATGGTGTCGAGCTCTTTTTCGGCACGCGCTAAATCGTCATCGCCAACTTGGCCATCTTTTTTTATGGCGTCTAATTCATCGTTACCCTTGCGGCGGATGTTACGAACCGATACTCGGTGATCTTCCGCTTTGGTCTTGACCAGCTTCACAAACTCCTTGCGCCGTTCCTCGGTTAGCTCTGGAAGGCTGACTCTGATCAGATTTCCGTCGTTGGTCGGATTAGCCCCTAAGTTTGGAACATCTCTCAGAGCCTTCTCAATAGCGCCAAGGGCCGATTTGTCATAAGGGGTTATCACTATGGTTCGAGCTTCTGGGTTCTGCAATGATGCCAATTGAGCCAGCGCTGTCATTGTGCCGTAGTAGTCGACCATGATTTTTTGAAATAGCTGTGGGTTGGCTCTTCCGGTGCGAACGGTTGCGAAATCGTCCTTGGCAGAATCAACGGCCTTGCCCATCTTCTCAGAACAAGACTTAAGTATCTGATCAATCATTTCTTGATTCCTATTCTTCCAAAACTAAGCAGTAACGGAGGTGCCAATCTTCTTGCCCTTGATGGCATCTGTTACATTGCCCTTACCTTGCATTCCAAACACTCGCATGGGCATCTTGTTATCCATGCACAAGGAAAACGCCGTGGCGTCGACCACTTTGAGACCCTTCACTAGTGCGTCCTGGTAGGTAATGTTTTCAATTTTCTTTGCACCAGAGTCCTTGTTTGGGTCCGCTGAGTAGACTCCATCGACTCCGTTTTTAGCTACCAAAACCTCATCGGCTTTGATTTCCAAAGCTCTTTGAGCAGCGACGGTGTCGGTAGAAAAATAAGGTAGGCCGGCACCTGCTCCAAAAATCACCACACGGCCTTTTTCAAGATGTCTCATCGCGCGCAGCGGAATGTAGGGCTCCGTGACCTGGGCCATGCTAATTGCCGATTGAACTCGAACGTCAACGCCAGCCTGCTCTAGAAAGTCTTGGAGGGCAAGGGCATTCATAACGGTTCCGAGCATTCCCATGTAGTCAGCTCTTGAGCGCTCCATACCTCTTTGAGATAGCTCAGCTCCCCGGAAAAAGTTTCCACCACCAACAACAATTGCAACTTCGGTGGATTTAGATCCTTCTGCAATTTCTTTTGCTAAAGCGGATACGACGTCTGGGTTCACACCCACTGTTCCGCCTCCGAATGCTTCTCCAGATAACTTCAGTAGCACTCTGCGCTTTTTTTGTGGCACGTTAATCCTCCAAGCTCCAGTTATAGTCTAGGCGGGCAAATAAAAAGACTCGGCCCCATAGGGCCGAGTCTTTTCACTAATCAAGTTTCTTAGGCTCCAACTCGGAAGCGAACAAAGGCAGAAACCTTAGTTCCAGACTGGTCTAGGACCTTCTGGACGCTCAGCTTGTTGTCCTTGGCAAAGTCTTGCTCTAACAAGACATTTTCCTTGAAGTAGCCATTTACTCTACCCTCGACAATTTTCACGAGTGCTGCTTCTGGCTTTCCTTCATTGCGAGCGGTTTCCTCTGCTATGCGGCGCTCGGTGGCAACCGTCTCAGCTGAGATTTCCTCGCGTGAAAGAACTGACGGACTGAACGCAGCGATGTGAACTGCAACATCGTGAGCTGTCTCGGCATTGCCATCGAAGGCAACCAAAACACCGACCTGTGGAGGTAGGTCTTTTGATGTGCGGTGAAGGTAGGCATCAACGGCAACATCTGAGATAGTAGCAACTCTGCGCAGTTCGGCTTTCTCACCCAACATAGCTGCTTCGTCATTGATTGCTTCAGCAACGGTCTTGCCATTTAGCGATGCAGCCAAAGCTGATGCGAGATCTTTTGATCCGGCAGCAACGATTGCGTCTGCGATTTGTTCTCCAAGGGCCACGAAGCGTTCTGCCTTAGCAACAAAGTCAGTTTCGCAGGCTAGCTCAATGAGGTATCCGGTTCCGCCAGATACGCGAGCCACAACTAGACCATTGCTGGTAGCTCGTCCCTCGCGCTTGGTAACACCTTTTAGTCCCTTTAGGCGAAGTAGCTCAAATGCCTTTTCTGGATCTCCGTTTGCGTCATCAAGGGCTCCCTTGCAATCCATCATTCCTGCTCCGGATTTCTCGCGAAGCGCCTTTACGTCGGCAGCTGTGTAGTTTGCCATAAGTTATGCCTTCTTCTCTTCTGGAGTTTCCTTGCTCTGCTCTAGAAGCTCGCGCTCCCATTCAGCAAGTGGCTCTGCTTCAGCTTCTGGCTTTGAGTGTCTAGCGATAAGCCCCTCAGCAACTGCATCTGCAATGATGCGAGTTAGCAGCTGAATTGATCTAATGGCGTCATCGTTTCCTGGAATTCCGTAGGTGACATCATCTGGGTCGCAGTTAGTGTCAAGAATTCCAATCACCGGAATACCAAGCTTCTTGGCTTCGGTGATAGCAAGATGTTCCTTATTGGTGTCTACGACCCAAATAGCCGAAGGTGTCTTGGTTACGTTCCTGATACCGCCGAGGGACTTTTCTAGCTTGTCCTTCTCACGACGAAGAATCAAAAGTTCTTTCTTTGTTAAACCAGACTTTGAAGCGTCTTGGAAATCCATGGTCTCAAGTTCTTTCATGCGGGCAAGTCTTTTGCCTACAGTTTGGAAGTTGGTGAGCAATCCACCTAGCCATCTTTGGTTAATGTATGACTGGCCAACACGTAGCGACTCATTCATGATTGCTTCTTGGGCCTGCTTCTTGGTACCAACGAAAAGAATTGATCCACCATTTGCAACGGTTTCTTTCACGAACGCGTAGGCTTTGTCGATCATCGCAAGAGATTGCTGAAGATCGATGATGTAGATACCAGAGCGGTCAGTAAGGATGTATCTTTTCATCTTTGGGTTCCAGCGTCTGGTCTGGTGCCCGAAATGCACGCCGCTGTCTAGCAGGGCTCTTGTAGTTACGACTGACATGAGTCGAAACTCCTTTCGGCGCAGTTAAGCGCCCACTCAGTTAATGGTTATAAGCGGTTGCAAATAACCCCTGGTGCCGGACAAATCCCACAAGCCCTTTCGGGCCACTGAGTGGGAACCATCTTGGTCGACACGCGAAGTCGACACCTCAAAAATCAAAGATTTTTTCGCGAGAATGCCGCTAGAAGTAAGCATACCAGCCCGAAAGCATTGGTTTCCAGTCCAGATTTTCCACAGATCCCTTTTGAAGCTACCTAAATCAGAGGCTTACCAGCAGATTTGAACTGTGTTAGAGCCACAGCGAATTCTTAGCCTTCAGGTGGCTAGCCTGCTAGCGCTTACCCTGACGATTCAATTTCCCGCCCCCAGCCTTGGCAGCCAGAGAGTTTGGGAGCCGCCGGTCAAAAATCAACAGCTAATCAATACCTACCGGGCTCCTGAGACTCAATACGGGCCTGGACACCGCGGTGTCGATTATGC
>CAXNHQ010000058.1:0-5810 GCA_964202285.1 Rhodoluna sp.
CCAGGGGTTTCGAAGTTTTCGAGGTGTCCGCCGCTTCACACGCTGGTCTCAAAGAGCTTAAGTACGCGATGGCGAAACTTGTCGAATCGGAGCGCAAGTCAAAAGCTGATGTTCCAGCCAGACCTCGTATCACACTGATGCAGGCCAGAAAAGAAGGTAACAAGTTCACTATCGTTCGCGAAGAATCGGGCATGGAAGAGTTCTTCCGTATCCTTGGGGCCAAGCCAGAACGTTGGGTCGCCCAAACTGAGTTTGGAAATGAAGAAGCAGTTGGTTACCTTGCTGACCGCTTGGCAAAAATTGGAATCGAAGACGCGCTATTCAAAGCCGGTGCGTCATCTGGCTCAACCGTGGTGATTGGCCCAGGAGATGGAATCATCTTTGATTGGGAGCCAACCATTGCATCTACCGCCGAGCTTCTTGTAAGCCCTCGTGGAACCGATCCTAGGTTCGGGCCGCTAAACGATCGCCGCACCACAGCTGAGCGTCGAAAGCGTTACCAAGAAATGATGGATGCACGATCGGCTTTCCGTGATCAGATGGAAAAAGACCGCAAGTCCGGAGCTTGGAGCACACCTTCCCCAGAGGAGGAAAAGTAAATGATTGAAAAAGCTCACTGGCTTGAGGGTGCAAAAAGAGTTGTCGTCAAAATCGGATCGAATTCGGTAACCGGAGTAAACGAAGACAAGATAGACAACCTTGTTGATGCCCTTGCCAAGGCTATGGAGCGGGGAACTGAAATAGTCCTCGTGTCATCGGGAGCCATTGCAACCGGTATGCCACTTTTTGACTTTGAGAAAAAACCCACAGATCTAGAAACTTTTCAGGCTCTAGCCGCGGTTGGTCAGTTTCGCTTGGTCTCTAAGTACCAAAAGTCTCTGGAAAGATTCGGGATTATTGCCGGTCAAGTCCTGCTTACTGTTCCGGACATTGAGAATCACGAAAGCCGGGAGAACGCAAGAAAGGCTCTAGAGAGGCTGTTTGAACTCAAGGCGCTACCTATTGTCAACGAGAACGACACTGTGGCTACAACTGAAATTCGCTTTGGAGATAACGATCACCTGGCTGCAATGGTTTCAACCCTGATTGGTGCAGATGCACTGGTTTTACTAAGTGATGTTGATGGAATTTATGATGTACCGCCTACTAACCCAGAGGCAAAGCTGATTTCTAATGTTCCATTTGATATGGACATGAGCTCCTTAGAAATAGGTGGAACCAATACGGGTGTTGGAACAGGTGGAGCAATAACAAAAGTTGCGGCAGCCAGGGAGTGCACAGAAGCCGGAATAGCGGTTATCGTCACCAATGCAGAAAACGTGGGATTAGTTCTGTCTGGAACTAACTCTGGAACCTTCTTTGAACCCAAGCCACAAACCAGCAAGGCTCAGGGCTAGGCTCGAATCATGACCGCGTTACAAAGAATTCAAGCAGCTAAAGACGCAAGCTACTCACTAGCTAGTGTCTCAACTGCGTCCAAAAACGAAGCATTGAAATTAATTGCCGAGTTACTTGTTGCTCGCAGTGCTGAGATTCTTGTGGCAAACTCAATTGACCTAGAGCAAGCCGTCAAATCAAATCTTGCGACTGGGTTGCAAGATCGCCTTCGGCTTAGCGATGCAAGAATCAAGTCTTTGGCTGATTCAATTAATGATGTCATTGCGCTCCCGGATCCAATAGGAGAGATTGTCCAGGCTAAAACTCTTGAAAACGGACTAGACCTAACTCAGATTCGTGTCCCTTTTGGAGTAATCGGTGTCATTTACGAAGCTAGACCGAATGTGACTATCGACATAAGTGCTTTAGCAATCAAGTCTGGAAATGCCGTTGTCCTTCGCGGTGGCACCGCTGCCGAAAACACCAACATTGCACTAGCGAAAATACTCAAGGAAGCACTGGCAAGCTCAAGTCTTAGCCCAGAGCTGGTTCAAACAGTTGATGATTTTGGCAGACAAGGTGCGAACGAGATGATGGCAGCTCGTGGACTAATTGACGTCCTGATTCCAAGGGGAAGCGCAAGTTTGATTAATGCCGTAGTCGAAGGATCAAAAGTTCCTGTTATTCAAACCGGTGACGGTGTGACCCACGTGTTTATCGACGAATCAGCTAATCCGGAATGGGCTGTTGAGATTGTCTTTAACTCAAAGGTGCAACGCCCAGCTACCTGCAATGCTTTGGAAACATTGCTGGTCCACGAAGCGGTTGCTTCAACTATTCTTCCCAAGGTTCTGGATCGATTGGTGGCTGCTGGAGTGACAATTCATGCTGACCAGAAAGTAAACAGCATCTATCCAGATTCCGTTTTGGCAACCGAGGCAGACTGGCACGCCGAGTACTACACGCTGGATTTAGCAGTCAAGGTAGTCGCTTCTTTGGATGAGGCAATAGATCACATAAAGAAGTACTCAACTCACCACACTGAATCGATAATCACAAGCGATGAGGCTCACGCGGAACGATTCCTAGCTGAAATCGATTCAGCGGTAGTTATGGTAAACGCTTCAACGAGATTCACCGATGGCGGGCAGTTTGGCTTCGGAACTGAGGTTGGAATTTCAACTCAAAAGCTACATGCCCGCGGTCCGATGGGGCTTAGAGAGTTAACAAGCACGAAATGGCTGGCTCGAGGTGCTGGCCAAACGCGCGCCTAGGTTATTCTAGGTATAACGCTTCTAAGGAGATCATTTTGCTAGCTGTACTACTATCTGAGACCGATGGTGTGTTCATACAACACAGCGAACTACCAATCCCTGCTCTAGCTTTCGGGGCTATAGCGATGGGCGTGTTTATCCTTCTTGCTTTTGTTGTTTACTCGTATCGCGATGTAGCCAACCGCCACGATCACAAGAACTCGAGCTCGCAAGGTCACTAGGCCTCCAAATTCTCTATGGCTAAAATTCGACTGGGAGTTATGGGTGGAACCTTTGACCCAATTCACAACGGCCACTTAGTAGCCGCCAGTGAAGTCGCAGCAGCTCTAAAGCTCGATCAAGTGGTATTCGTCCCAACCGGTGCGCCGGAAAAGAAACCAGAAGTCACCGGTGGTGAGCATCGCTACCTAATGACAGTTATTGCAACGGCAGCCAATCCAAGATTTTTAGTTTCTAGAGTTGACATCGATAGAGACAAGCCCACTTACACCGTTGACACTCTTACCGATCTCAAGAACAGCTATCCAAATGCAGAACTTTTCTTCATAACCGGAAGCGATGCTATTGCCCAAATTTTGGCTTGGAAAGAAGTGCAGCGACTTTGGGACTTGGCACACTTTGTTGCGGTTAGTAGACCTGGACATGCCCTTCAGATTCCTGATGTCCCAGAAGGCACAGTGACTGTTGTTGAAGTTCCGGCGCTTTCGATTAGCTCAACTGACTGTATGAATAGGGTTTCTAACGGCGAACCAATTTGGTACCTAGTTCCTGATGGTGTGGTTCAGTACATTGGTAAGCATGGTTTATACAAGGGTCTCTCATGAGCGATAGCCCCACTTTTCAGTCAAGAAAAGAACGTCGAGCAGCAGAGTCAACTGCTTTCTCGCAGCAACCTCTAGAGCAAACCGCATCTGCTCCGTCCTTTGAGCCATACATTCCTTCCTTTACCGAACCGGTGACGGAAAACACTGGATACAAACCCTACGTTCCAGAGTCGCCTGCTCCGGTATCTCAAACTCCTAGCTACGAACCATACGCAGTTCCACCCAGCCAACCGCAGGTAGCAAAGTCTCGTCGCGAACTTCGTGGACTAAATGACCTAAAGGAATCTGCCGGTACAGATAAGGCACCGCTTTTTGACGATCACACCCTTACTGGATCAGTTCCTGTTATCGCCACACCGGACATCTTTTTGGAGCCAGTAACCGGCTCTAACTTTGGCTCAACTGCAAATTTGGGTATTGAGCCAGTAACTGCGTCGATCATCCTAGATAAAGTTCCGGACATGCTTTCTGGATCTATTGTTCTTTCAGGCTCTGGACCGGCAGTAACGACTGGTTCAATTCAGATTCCAACCGTTGATCCAACTACGGGAAGCATCACCGTTATCTTGGAAAGTGAACAAGCCGACGAGGCTGTTTCTGAAGATAGCCTGAATTCCTTTGTTTCTTCAGTGGCCCCAATCCGCGCTGCTGGAATCGCTAAAACTAGAGCCAAGGTAGTTGAGCTGACATTGATCAATCGAAAAGGCCAGGGTCAGGTCTACGCGGTTATGTCCACAGTTGTTCTAATGATTTCTGTCGGGGCACTCACGGTAGCTGCGTTCATGCTTGGAATCTTATAAAGATGGGTGTTTGTGAGCGCTACTAAAAAAGCAATTGAAGTTGCAGAATTTGCTGCAGCCGCCGCCTCTGACAAAGTAGCTGAGAACATCGTCGCACTTGATGTTTCTTCACACATGCCACTAACTGACATATTCCTGATTGCCTCTGGCAGAAACGAGCGCCAGGTAGTTGCAATCTCTGATGGCATCGAAGAGAAGCTTTTAGAGCGAGGCATCAAACTACTCCGCCGTGAAGGAAAAGCCGGCGGACGATGGGTACTTCTAGACTTTGGGGAAATTATCTGTCACGTCATGCACGAAGAAGATCGCGTGTATTACTCGCTGGAAAGAATCTGGAGCGACTGCCCAGAGCTCAAGCTAACTGCTTTGTCAGCTAGCCCCAGTTTGAGCTAAGCTAACAAAGTTATACATCAGGGCCTGTGGCGCAGCTGGTAGCGCACCTGCATGGCATGCAGGGGGTCAGGGGTTCAAATCCCCTCAGGTCCACAATCAGTAGCCCTTCGGGGCTACTTTTTTGTTTAAGACTTGGATTCGCCGATAGATATCTAGACTAAGACGATGACTGAAGAAAAGCTCTCGAGACCACATGTTTGGCTGCCCTCGTCACAATCTGCGAACACCCTGTTGCTACTGCACGGATCAGGTGCGGATGAGTTTGATCTATTGTCTTTAGGCAAGGCCTTGGACCCTCCAGCTAGCATCTTGTCTCCTCGGGGCCTTGCCACCCAGGATGGCATGGTTAGGTTCTTCGAGTATTTTGAGGACTTTAGCGCCAAGGAGGAAACCCTTATTGAAGCAGTTCAGTCCCTGGCAGAATTTCTCAAGCTAGCAAGTGGGCATTACGGGTTTGATCCAAAGCGAGTAACTGCTGTTGGGTTCTCTAACGGTGCTCACATGGCCGGGGCTTTGCTTACGGTTCACCCTGAGCTACTTAGGGGAATTGTTGCCTTTGGCACTACTCGGGCGTTTGTGGAGAACGAATTCAAGCCAGACCTTCAGGGAAAGTTTGTATTCATCGCCAACGGAGAAAAGGACCCTTACTCGCCTAGGCAAAAATCGGAGGAAATGATCAAGGAGTTTCAATCTTGGGGAGCCAAAGTTGAGGTCCTGATGCACCCCGGAGGGCATCAGATTAGCCCTGAGCACGTCGAAATACTTGCCCGTGAGCTAGCGCTCAGCTAACTTTCAGCAAATCGGCTTACAATTTAGTTGTTACACCAACAGACAAAAGGAGAACATCTTGTCCCACAACCCAGTGTTTAACCGCTCAATGCAAACCGGATTACAGGCTGCTCGTGAGGTTCCTCAGGACCTTGTGGATGCAGAATTTTCTAAGATTGCTGCCAAAAATGAGCCAATGACCGTTGAGGGAACAGCTGGCAAGATAGCAGCAATCTTCGTTGTGTTGCTGATTACAGCAGCTGCCACTTGGTTCTTCCAGCCGCTACAGGCTCTTTTGTTACCTGCAATGTTTGTAGGCCTCGGTCTTGCTTTGTGGATCACCTTTTCTAAGAAGGTAATGCCAGGAGTAATCG
>CAXNHQ010000059.1:0-5736 GCA_964202285.1 Rhodoluna sp.
CTTTGTCAAACCAGCTTCGTTGAAGCGAAGACCGGCTTCTTGACCAGCAATGAATTCATCCTGACCAACATGTGTGATTGCTCCAAGGTCCTTGAATACAGAGGATCCTGAGTTCATGGTTACTGTCGGAATGCCAGCTGCAGCTGCTGCCAACATTGCGTCTTCAATAGCACCTGGGTCTGGAGCTGATGCAGCGATAGCGTCACAGCCACCTGCGATTCCAGCTTCGATTGTCTGAGCCTGTTTTCCAGAGTCGTTGGTTGAGCCCTGGTAGTCAACTGTGACACCTAGGTCTGTTCCAGCCTGCTCGGCACCCTTTTGTGCTACAGACCAGAATCCGCCACCGTCACCGTGTGTGTAAACACAGATCTTGAAGTCGCCCGCTGGTGCTGCTGTTTCTTCTTCTGCTGCGGTTGTTGCACATCCGGTTAGTACTAACGCGGAAACGGCAACAAGAGCAGCTAGCTTCTTGATGTTCATAGAGATAACCTCTCGTTTTCATTTAAATGGTCGGAAAGACCCGACTGCTGATAATTATCCCGCTTTGTAAGGACAATTAAGCTCGTATTCATACCCCGTTATAAAAACGATACCTAACCGCCTGAACCCCAGTGTTTTCAAGCGAGCCCCAGAGACCAAAGGGGACCCCAGTTAGTTACAAAGCTTGCTCTATGTAAGCTAACTAGCGCTCAACAATGGTGAATTCAAAAGAATACAAGTCGGTTCGATAGCAGTGCTGTCCATACTCCAGCGCAACTCCAGAGTTATCAAATGCGGTTCGATCCAGGGTAAGTACTGGTGAGTTCTTTTCAATCTCCAACAAGTTCGATTCTTCTGTGCTGGCACGACGCGCGCCAATTTTTTGTTTAGCAACTTGAATTGAAGCCCCATTGGTTCGAAGCCAAGCGTAAAGACCGGACTTCGAAACGGCGCTTTCAGTTAGGTGCTCAAATCTCGGGTGAATCCAGTTTTGCATCACTGCAACTGGAGTTTTCCCAGCACTTCTCACCCTGTGTAGGAAAACAACTTTTTCTCCAACAGCGACTCCAAGTTGCTGCGCAATCATTGCATCAGCCGGCACAAGTTTGAAATCAACGACTTTGGTGGATGGTTTTCTTCCTGCTCTCTCAAGATCATCAAATAGCGATGTGAGCTCAACTCCGCGGGTCACTTGACCATGCACAACTTGAGTTCCAAGACCGCGACGGCGAACCAAGAGTCCTTTGTCAACGAGTTCCTCGATTGCTCTTCGAACAGTTGGCCTAGATAAACCAAGGCGCTCGCAAATGGAGATTTCATTCTCTAATCGGTCACCAGCAGATAACTGCCCCGAAAGAATTGATTTCTCCAACAGTTCAGAGATTTGGAAATAAAGCGGTACGGACGAGTTTCGATTTAGTTTGGAAAAAATCGATAGCGGAAGGATAACTTCGGTCTTACGCATCCGGTACTTCTCCTAACGCAAAGTATGTTATGACAATACTTCATTTCGGAGAATTTGAATAAAACTCTTTACCGCTTAGACGAGCTTGCCCGCTTGGTCGATTGGTTTCGTGATTGGGCTCAATATTGCCGCAATCAACATAAACACCAGCGGAATTCCAAATGCCACATATAACCCAGCGAACTCACCTAAAGTTCCCAAGGCGGGCCCGACAGTAATCGATGAGATGTAAACCACAGTGATGATCATGTTGATTCGAGCTGGAGCCAAAGCTTCTTGATCTCCCATGGAAGCTACCGACATCGGGAACCCCATTGCGATACCAAGCCCCCACAGAATCAGACCCAGTAGCGGCAAATTGATTAGGTCTTGAGCGATAAACACGGAGATACCGCTGGCTGCAAGAAGAGCCGAAAACAGAATTGTCTTGGAGCGTCCAATTGCGTCAACAATGAAACCACCAACTAGCCTTCCGGCAGTAATTGCTATCCAGAAAATCCCGAACATGATTGCAGCTTCGGACCCTGTGTAACCAGAACCAGTTAGAGCGATTGGAACCCAGGTCCCAGCCGACATCTCAGCCATGATGAAAGAAAAACCAACGACTGCAATCAGCAAACTGCGCTTTTCGGTCCAGACCTTTTTGGTTTCACCTTTTGGAGAAGCCTTGCCAGCAGAGTTTTCGGCAATACTCTTTCTAGCCGGCAATACAACACCTGCAGCAATAGAGATAACTGCAACAAACAAACCAGTCACAAAGTAGTGACCGGCAAGTCCTATGCCCTGATCAATTGCCCAACCAGAAACCGCTGCACCACCAAGCATCCCAACACCGTAAGCTCCGTGAATTGCAGGAAAGATTGAGTGCTTGGACTTTCTATCGGCAGCGTTACCCTCGTAGTTTCCAACAAAGTCTTCTACCGCCATTGGCGTTCCAATGGAAACTAGGAGCAGGCTAGAAACTAGAACCATACCTAGTTCTACGGAAAGACCGATACCCATACTGGAAGCGGCTCCAATTGAGAACCCGAGAGCTGCAATCAGTCTGGAGCCATACCTCTTTACTAAGTAATTCGCGAAGAAGATTCCAAGCAGTCCACCAACTGCATACAACATGGTGAAGATTCCAAACTCAAACTCATTAAAGCCAAGCAGTTCCTGCACCTCTGGTCCTCGGCTTACCCAAGTTGAGAACAAAAATGCTCTAGCAAAAAACAAGGTGGCGGCGGCTGTGGACCAAACAACTATGGACGGCTTAGACAATTGATACCTAACTTCTTTCATTTTCAATAAAGCTCCATGAGACCGCGTGAATGATCATCATGTGAACATCTTCTATTCGACCCATGTTTGGCTCTGGAACTCTGATTTCAAGGTCGACTAAAGAGCCTAGCTTTCCACCATCTCTTCCGGTCAGTCCGACAGTCCGAGCACCAATTGATTTTGCATACTCAATGGCTTTGATGACATTATTTGAGTTTCCAGAGCCTGATATCGCGATTACGAGATCGCCTTGTTCCAGGAAGTTCTTCAATGGCTCAACTAGCGCTTGTTCATATTCAACATCATTGCTGTAGGCAGTGAGGGTGGAAATCGAGTCATTTAGACACATAACCTTGAACCTCTCACTCTTTCCATATGATGCGCCCTTGACTAAATCATTTACCCAGTGCGAGGCGGTGGAGGAGCTGCCACCATTACCCATGGTGAAGATGGTTTGTTTCGCAGCACGAGTTTCGGAAAGCCAGGAGATAAGTGTCTCTATCTTTGAGGCATCGACAAGGTCGATGGCCTCTTTTACCTTTGCCAAGTAATTAGCCACGTAGTTCATTTGTTGCCAGCTCTCTTGCTCCAATTAATACATTTGAATTACCCAGTGTAGAAAACTCCAGTTTGGTTTGCGTCTGATCCAAAAGATCCTGCAGATTATTCAATAGAGCAGACTCTAACCTAGGTCCAGCTTTAGTGATTCCGCCACCTAAAACTAGTATCTCCGGATTGATTAGTCTTACCAGAGTAGACAACCCTGCTGCTAGTCGTGAGCTGTATTCCAACAAGAAGCCCTCGTTCTCAAGAAGCTCTTGAGCTGATTTTCCATAATCTTTTCTCATCCAGTAACCACTGCAGAATCTCTCGAGCGTGCCATGATTACCAAGCTCATCCGCGGGTCCAGATGGGTCAATCACGATGTGACCAAGTTCTCCGGCAAGTTCACCGTGTCCACGATAGATCTCGCTATTGATAATCAACCCAGAGCCAATTCCAGTTGAAACAGTTACATAGGCAAGATTTGCGTGCTTAGAACCTCGGGACACAAACTCACCGAGGGCCCCCATATTTGCATCGTTGTCTGCAATAGAAGGTATGCCAAGTACCCGCATCGACCAGTCGGAGAAATCGAATTCTTCCCAACCTGAAACATGCACAGATCGTTTTACTCTTTGGTTAGCGAAATCAAATGGACCACCAAAGCTGATTCCGACCCGGTCAATGCCTTTGTCCTTGGCAATTAGATCTGAGGCGTAAAGGGCTAGCTGATCAAGAATTTTGTCGGGGGTTTTGTAATCATCGGTTACCAGCTCAAAAACAGTTTCTGGGTTGCTAGCTGAGGCAATGCAGCATTTAGTCCCACCGATGTCCAGCAACAATGCACTCATGAAAAAGAGCATAGCCAGAGAATTTGGCCGTTAGCTTCCAGAGCCGTAGCTATTTAGTGATCAATCGCAGCGTTAGTGGGTACTTATAGAACTCACCCTGGGAGGTCTTGATTGCGGCAATGATTCTGAAAATGATCCACAATACTGGTGGAAGCCAAAGCAGGACCCAACCGATTATTGAAACCGCCAGCACAACTACAGCTAGCAACATTGTGATTCCAAAATTCAGGGATTCTCTTACGTGATGTGATATAAACGGTCCCTTGCCATTGAAGACAAGGTAACCAATCACTGGTGCAAAGAATTCGAACGGTATTGCAAGTAAGTGACCTGCAACCGCCCACGCTTTCTCTGAGTCCTTGGACATGGGTGAGTTACTTGCGTACGGGTTGCTTTTAGCCAATTGAGTTACCCCTTTATCTCTTCGCTTTCAAGACTAAGTCGCTGATTGCCTTTTTGTTGGCAGGAGTGAGTTTGGTTAGAGCGAAAGATGTTGGCCACATCGAACCAGAGTCCAGGTTTGCGGACTCATCGAATCCAAGAGTTGAGTACCTTGACTTCCACTTACCAGCATTTTGGAAAAATACCAACACTTTGCCGTTTTTGTAATAGGCAGGCATTCCATACCAAGTCTTTGGCTCAAGTTCCGGCGCAATCGATGTGATCAGTTTGTGAATCGCTAGAGCAAGCTCTTTGTCTTCCTTGTTCATCAGCTTCACTTTCTCCATAAGTTCTGCCTCGCCCTTGAGTCCCTTGGCCTTGTTTTTGAGCTCTTGAGCTCTGTCCTTCATGGCCTGGCGCTCGGCTGCGCTGAATTTCTCCGACGGCTTGGACTTGCTAGATGTAGTGGCTTTAGCCATTATTCTGTGCTCCTGAATAATTCTTGAGAGGCATTTGCACTCTTTTGCTAATTGTATGGGCCTTCTTTAGGAACTAATCGCAAACAAACCCCCACGGAAATTGTGGGGGGTTTGTTTTTTGTTCTTAAACCTTGGAAAGTTCTGGGAAAACTAACAGGCGTAGTACGGGTAAGCAGAGACCAAATACCATAGAGATACACAAATCTTCTGCTTAGCCAAGAGGCAATCAATAGCGCTCCGGGTTGGCCTTCTAACGAATGGAATTGCACTTGGCTACTTTGCTATACACACTTGGGCTGTTGTCTGCTCGCCGTGCATGGAAAGTTATCGTTTCTTGGATCGTCTTACTTGTAATAACTGCAGGACTTGCCCTATCTCTTGGCGGAAAACTCACAACAAGTATTTCGATTGACGGAGTTCCATCTCAGGAAGTTGTTGATCAACTTCAGGAGACTTTCCCACAAGCCTCTAGAGCCTCAGGCCAGATTGTTTTTCACAAGCCAGACGGAAAATTCGACCAATCAGATATCGATGCAATTACCAAGGCACTAGATGGCGCTGAGAAGCTCCCCGGAATTTCCGAGGCCTTTAACCCCTTCGAAGTTCAACAAGAAATTGATCAAGGTAGCTCTGATCTTGTGGAGGGCAAGCAGAAGCTTGCTGATTCTGAAGCCAAAATCAAACAGGCTGAGTTAGATATAGCTAGCGGCGAGATAGAAATTGCTGACGGGAAAATCAAAGTTGCCGATGGACTAGTTGTTATTCAAAAGAAGAA
>CAXNHQ010000060.1:0-5644 GCA_964202285.1 Rhodoluna sp.
AACGGTTGATAACGCGATCATCATTGGATTCAACGTTAAGCCAGATAACAAAGCCAAAGACCGCGCTGACCGCGAGGGTGTTGACATTCGTTTCTACTCAGTAATTTATGCAGCACTGGAAGACATTGAAAAGGCCCTGAAGGGCATGCTCAAGCCCGAATACGAAGAAGTGCAACTCGGAACTGCTGAAGTTCGAGAGCTGTTCAAATCTTCCAAGGTTGGCACGATTGCTGGTTCGATTGTTCGCTCTGGCTCTATCAAGCGAAACTCTTTGGCAAGAGTATTGCGAGCAGGAAACGTTGTTGTTGACAACCTCAAAGTTGACTCACTGAAGCGATTCAAGGATGACGCCAACGAGGTCAAGACTGACTTTGAGTGTGGACTTGGACTCTCTGGCTTCAATGATCTTGAGCTTGAGGACATCATCGAGACCTTCGAGATGCGTGAGAAACCAAGGGTTTAGAAATGGTTGATGTTTCAAGAGCTCGTAAGTTGGCAGAACGCATTAAGGTTTTGGTGGCTGAGGCGCTTGAAAAGGCCGTTAAGGATCCAGACCTTGGGTTTGTGACCATTACCGAGGTCAAAGTAACCCCCGATCTACAACATGCTCAGATTTTTTACACCGTCTATGGATCAGACGAGAGCCGGATAAAAACCAACGAAATAATCAAACGCAACACCGGACGTATCCGCGGTGAAGTCGGGCACAATCTTTCAATCAGGCTTACGCCCACTATTGAATTCATAGCCGACGAATTACCTGAGAACGCCGCTCATCTAAACGACTTACTTGCTGAAGCAAGAGCCAGAGATGCTCAAGTTGCCAAAATTGCAGCCGGGGCAAAACACGCGGGAGATCTAAATCCGTACAAGGAGCCAAAGCAAATAGAAGACGAGGACTAATTTTGGCCTCACCTGGTTTGGTTTTGATTGATAAACCTACCGACTGGACTAGTCACGATGTTGTCGCCAAAGTCCGAAAGGCAGTTGGAACAAAAAAAGTTGGCCACGCCGGAACACTAGACCCGCTGGCAACTGGACTGCTGGTTCTAGGAATTGAATCTGGAACCAAACTGCTTACCTTTTTGGTGGGAGCGGATAAAACCTACGAGGCCACCATTCGATTGGGGCAGGCTACGGTTTCAGACGACTCGCAGTCAGAGACGATTTTTACTGCCAGCCCTGAAAAGCTATCGAACTTGAATGAAAAAGCCGTTTTAGAACAGATTGCTAACCTCACCGGAGTTATTTCCCAAACCCCATCATCAGTAAGCGCCATCAAGGTCGACGGGAAGAGGGCTTACGATTTGGTTCGTGCTGGTGAAACAGTGGAGCTAAAAAAGCGCGAAGTAACTGTTGCGCGCTTTGAGCTGCTGAGATTTTCCCGAGTGGATGATTTTGTTGATATAACAGTTGCCGTTGACTGCTCTTCGGGAACCTACATCAGGGCGCTGGCGCGAGATCTTGGAGCCGCTTTGGAAGTCGGGGGACACATAACCGCGCTACGAAGAACCAGGGTGGGAAACTTTGACGTGTCTCAGGCGAGCAATTTAGAACAGTTAGAAAATCTCAAGCTGATTCCCCTAATCGACGCAGCCAGAGACTTGTTTCCGGTGATTGAGCTGGAGGATTCGGATGTTACCGACTTAGTTCACGGAAAGAGACTTTTGGGCAGAGCATTGGCAGCTGGCCTGGTTGCCGGACGCTCACCCAAAGGAGAGCTCGTTGCGGTACTCGAGAGCGCAAATAAGGACTTAAAATCAGTTGTGGTCTTTCAAGGAGTAGTAAATGGTTGAGTGGTTGTATCTGGCGCAGTTGTGGTTTGCGGTGATTGCTGGCATTTTCTCTCTAACACTTGGTGGCATGAAGAAACTCCCAAGCCTCTGGAGCATTGGAGTCCTAGCGATAGTTTTGCTTGGCCTTATTGGCCAGCTCGTTTACTCCAGTATCGCCGTTGCGGGAGGCGCTAGCGCGAAAGTCGACACAGTTGAATACTTTGCGTACCTGCTTGTTGCAATCATGGTTCCGATAGCAGCTGGATTCTGGGGCTTGGTTGAAAGAAATCGTTGGTCGACAATGATTCTCGGTGTGGCAGCCCTTACAGTTGCGGTAATGCTAGTTCGAATGAATCAAATCTGGACTGGAACCTACTAACCAAAGAGAGCATGGCTCATTAAGTGTCAAAAAAAAGCGCATCACTAGGTGTTGGCCGATTACTAATCGCCGTCTACGCCGTGTTTGCAGTTTCTGCAACTGCCAGGGCCTTGTTTCAGATCCTGACCAAATTCGAAGAGGCGCCTTTGGCATATTCTCTTTCTTTGCTAAGCGCCATGATTTACATTCTTGCAACCGTGTCCCTAGCTAAATCTGGAAAGACTTGGCGGAAAGTAGCAACCTACTCGGTGGCCTTTGAGCTAGTTGGGGTTGTCTCTATTGGGTCACTTTCGTTTCTTGTTCCTGAGCTTTTTGCACATTCCAGTGTTTGGTCTGGCTTTGGTTCAGGCTATGGGTTCTTGCCTCTTGCTTTACCAATACTGGGCTTAGTGTGGATCAATAGATCAGGTGAGGGTAATTCAAGTGCAAACCTTTAGGACACTAAGTGAAGTTCCAAGCAACCTATCTGATACTGCCGTCACGATTGGTAAGTTCGATTGTCTTCACCTTGGCCACCAATCATTATTCGCGGATTTAATTGCTTACGCGAGACAAAATCAGCTAGCTCCAACCATTGTGACTTTTGATAGACATCCAGATCACCTGCTTCGACCAGATCGCGCCAAAGCTCCCATTCTTGGTAGAAATCAAAAACATGAGATGTTAAATCAATCGGGAGCCGATTACTTGCTTGAACTCGAATTCAATCAAGAGCTTGCCGATAAAACTCCGGAACAGTTTGCTAAGCAGATATTGGTTGACACCTTGCGGGCAAAAATGGTCATGGTCGGCGAGGGCTTTCGGTTTGGTAATCAAGGCTCTGGAAACGCCCAAACTCTTCGTGAACTTGGGCAACTTTACGGCTTTGAGGTAAGGGAAGTAAATCCTGTTGAAGTAGATGGCGAGATTGTCTCTACAACAAGAGTTAGAGAACTTCTTGACCGAGGAGATGTTGCAACCGTTGCCAGGCTTCTAGGTAGGGTGCACGTCGCGGTTGGAGTTGTTGAGCACGGTCTAAAAATTGGTAGAAAAATTGGCTTCCCAACGGCCAACTTGTCCCGAGAAGCCGAGGGTTACTTGCCACTGGATGGCGTTTACTCTGGTTGGCTAGTTTCGGAGGGGGTTAAGTACCCGGCGGCTCACTCAGGTGGAATCAACGAGACCTTCCAAGCTGTACCAAGGCTTGTAGAATCCCATGTTTTGGATGAATCTGACCTAGATTTATACGACAAGGTTGTCACTCTGGAGTTCGTTGATTTTGTAAGACCCGTAGAAAAGTTTGACGGAGTTGACTCACTTGTTGCCCAAATCAATCTAGATTTAGAAGTGGTTAGAAAACAGTTAGGACTGAAATGAAAGTAACTTTTGCTGATGCGGTTAAATCCGGTTTCCTAAAATTTAGGGTTTTCAAGGGAACTAGCTCGAGGCCAGAGTATTGGTACTTTGTGCTGTTCTCAGTACTACTGAGTATCGTGCTTGGCACGGTAGAAGGATTGGTCTGGCCTCCAATTCAAACTGATGATCTAATGGAAGCTCTAAGGCAACCCACACCGCTATCCAACGTTGCGGCGTTAGTTCTTCTAGTTCCTTCATTGGCGGTAACGTGTCGAAGAATTCGGGATGCAGGTTGGTCGGGTAAGTGGCTTTGGGCTTTACTATTGCCTGTTATTCCATTCGTTTTTGGTGCGGTAGGAACCATCAACTACCTAGAATCCGTTGCGTCTCCGTCCATCGAGGATTTGGCTAGCTTGATCTCATACTTCGTCCCAGCGGTTTTGCTGGCAATTATGGTTCAGATCTTCTTGTTGGTACTATGCCTTCGCCCCAGCAAATCAAAGGAAGCCGGCAACCGATACGCCGAGTAGATTTTGGGGACTGGCGCAAGCGTGAGGTCCTAGAGTAAGCTTTTGGGGTTGCCGTGTATCGGCCGCGGATAGATAGAGCAAAAAACATACTGTTGTTTGCGCCGCGCAGCGAATAGAAGGAAGAAACCTTGTCACTAGAAGCAAAAGTAAAAAACGACATTATTGAGCAGTATGCAACTCACCCAGGTGACACCGGTTCTCCTGAAGTCCAGATTGCTGTTTTGTCACAGCGCATCAAAGATCTAACCGAGCACCTAAAGGAGCACAAGCATGACCACCACTCACGTCGTGGACTGCTTCTAATGGTTGGTCAGAGACGAAGACTGCTTGGTTACCTGCAAAAAGTCGACATTGGACGCTACCGTGCGCTAATTGAGCGCCTTGGCATCCGCCGCTAACTAGCAAAAACCCATCTATTCACCTAGATTCCTAGGCAATTTTGTCTTACCCTGTTAGGCTTAAATGGAGCGATGAGGACAGGTTTGCTGGTCCTCGGTGGTGGATCTTGGGGTTTCCCAAGTTTTTCTACTGACGACCAGGCACGCTTTTCAAGTCTTGAAAAGCAAAAAATCTCTCGCCTCATTCTCGCTATGCGCGTTTGCCTAACAGTTAGGCGGATTCTTTTGCGTATTACAAGAACAAAGAGGAGGGACCATGGAAGGTCCAGAAATTAAATCAGCCGAAGCAGTAATTGACAACGGCAAGTACGGAAAGCGAACCATTCGCTTTGAAGCCGGAAGACTAGCGCAGCAAGCGCAAGGTTCGGCAGCTGTCTATCTAGACGGCGAAACAATGCTCTTTTCGGCAACTAGCGCGAGCAAGCAGCCAAAAGACCAGTTCGACTTCTTCCCACTAACTATTGACGTTGAAGAAAGAATGTACGCCGCGGGAAGAATCCCGGGAAGCTTCTTCCGTCGTGAGGGTCGCCCATCAACCGAGGCAATTTTGGCATGTCGACTAATCGACCGCCCACTTCGCCCATCGTTCGTTGACGGACTAAGAAACGAAATCCAGGTCGTTGTGACAGTAATGTCTATCGAGCCAGATGAGCTTTACGACGTGTTGGCAATTAACGCGGCATCCATGTCAACCCAGATTGCTGGACTGCCATTCTCGGGCCCAATTGGTGGAGTGCGAGTTGCACTTATCGATGGCCAGTGGGTTGCTTTCCCGAAGCACTCTCAGCTAGACCGTGCTGTATTCAACATGGTCGTTGCTGGTCGTTTGGTTATGGAAGAAGGCAAAGAAGACATCGCCATCATGATGGTTGAAGCAGAGGCATCAGAAAATGCTTGGAACCTAATCAAGTCCGAAGGCGCAACAGCTCCTAGTGAAGAGGTTGTTTCAGAAGGTCTATTGGCTTCCAAGCCTTTTGTCATGCAACTTATTAAGGCTCAGCAGGAATTAGCAAAGGTGGCATCACGCGAAAGCGCTGACTACCCAGTTTTCTTGCCATACACCGATGAGTTCTATGCAATCGTTGAAAAAGAAACTGAAACCGAACTTGCCAACATCTACCAGGTTGCTGACAAGCAGTCCCGACAAGATCAAGACGATGCCTACAAGGCTTTGGTCAAAGAGAAGCTAGCTGCTTCTGTTTCCGAAGAAGACATGGGCATGTTTAG
>CAXNHQ010000061.1:0-5480 GCA_964202285.1 Rhodoluna sp.
CGGTTCCCACAGGGACGAACGGGCCGATTTTGACTCTCGTGCGCCCTAGATTAGCTTTGAGGTACCTGGTAAATCAGCAAAGCAAGGACGAAATCTCATGACTAATCGCGAAAGTCTTCACTACACCAAAGAGCACGAGTGGCTTTCAATCGATGGCGATGTTGCCACAGTTGGAATCACCGACTACGCAGCCGAGAAGCTAGGTGACATCGTATTTGTCGACCTACCCAAGCTTGGTAGCTCAACTACTTATATGAAAATTTGTGGCGAAATTGAATCCACCAAGAGTGTCGGAGAGCTTTACGCCCCGGTAGATGGTGAAATAGTGGCAGTAAATGAGAGCGTCACCGCAACACCAGAACTAGTAAACCAGGACCCTATGGGTGCCGGATGGTTGATCAAGATCAAATTCACAGAACTACCCGCTTTGCTAACCCATGAAGAGTACGCTCAACTAACCAACGAGGGGTAACTGCTTACAAATGCTTCCTGAGCACAAAGATTTCAAGTACCGTCACATCGGTCCAACTCCTCAAGAACAATCTGAGATGCTCAAGCAATTGGGGTACTCGTCTCTAGACGAGCTGATGGCAACGGCTTTGCCAAAAGCCATCCAGTTTAAAGGTGACGGAAAACTTCCTGATCCCTTGTCTGAATCGGACACCCTGAAGGCTCTTCGCGTTCACGCAAACAACAACAAGGTCACAACAAGCTTGATTGGTCAGGGTTACTACGGAACCCTGACACCTTCTGTTATCAAGCGCAACGTTTTGGAAAACCCTTCCTGGTACACCGCATACACTCCTTACCAGCCAGAAATTTCCCAGGGACGCCTAGAGGCGATCATAAACTTCCAGACCATGGTCAATGACCTAACTGGAATGAAAACCGCTAACGCTTCCATGCTGGATGAATCAACCGCTGCTGCCGAGGCCATGCTGCTTGCCAGACGAGGATCATCAAGTGCCAGCAGTGTTTTCTATGTGGACAGCGACTGCTTCCCACAAACCAAAGCTCTCTTGGAGCACAGAGCTAGCCCAGTCGGAATTGAAATTTCATACTTTGACGCAGCCAAGGGTCCAGCAGGTCTAACTGGCGAATACTTTGGTGTCTTGGTTCAGTACCCAGGCTCTTCTGGAAACCTGACCGATCTAAAGCCAATTTTTGCTGCGGCCAAAAAGGTCTCTGCGCTTTCGGTGGCAGTTGCAGACCTACTGGCTCTTTGCCTAATTGAATCTCCTGGAAGTGCCGGAGCCGACATCTCCGTTGGAACAACTCAGCGCTTTGGAGTTCCAATGGGCTTTGGAGGTCCTCACGCTGGTTACCTGGCAGTTCGCGATGACCTTGAGCGCTCAATGCCAGGAAGGCTGGTTGGAGTATCCGTTGATGCCGATGGAGCACCTGCCTACCGACTAACTTTGCAGACTCGTGAGCAGCACATTCGCCGCGAGCGTGCAACTTCTAACATCTGTACTGCGCAGGTTCTGCTCGCCGTAATGGCAGGGATGTATGCCGTGTACCACGGCCCAAAGGGTCTTCGCTCAATTGCACTCGATGTTCACCACAAGACACTTGCTCTAGCCGAAGCGCTCAAAAAAGCTGGGCTAAGCGTATCCCCCAACGAGTTCTTTGACACTTTCCAGGTGACTGTTCCAAGTTCTAAAACAGTTTATGAAGCCGCTAGAAAACAAGACATCACGATGCTTGTGTTGGACGACAAAACTGTTGGCGTTTCTATCGATGAAACCATCGATGGCGAAATGCTAAACAAGATTGCAGCAGCCTTCGGCGCTGGCAAGGTTGACTATGTATTTAGCTCTTCTGCTACCAGCAAACTTGGCTCACTTGCTCGCAAAGATGAATACCTAACCCACCAGGTGTTCAACTCTCACCATTCTGAGACAGCAATGCTTCGCTACCTAAAGCGTCTTGCAGACTACGACTACGCGCTAGATCGCGGAATGATTCCACTTGGCTCTTGCACCATGAAGTTGAACTCAACAACCGAGATGGAAGCAGTCACCTGGCCAGAGTTTGGCAACATGCATCCATTTGCTCCTAAAGAAGATGTCGCAGGTTATCTGAACCTAATCGAAGAGCTAACTGGTTGGCTTTGCGATGTCACTGGCTACGACGCGGTTTCACTGCAGCCAAACGCCGGAAGCCAGGGGGAGCTAGCTGGCCTTATGGCTATCCGCGGTTACCACCTATCCCGTGGCGACAGCCAACGCGAAGTTTGCCTAATTCCATCCTCGGCTCACGGCACCAACGCAGCATCTGCAATCTTGGCGGGTATGAAGGTAGTAGTTGTTGCCTGCGACGAGATGGGAAACGTAGATCTAGCCGACATCAAGCAGAAGATTGCAGAAGCAGGCGACAAGCTATCTGCTCTGATGGTGACCTACCCATCCACTCATGGTGTTTACGAAGAAGCTATCGCTGACATCTGTGACATGGTTCATGCTGCAGGTGGCCAGGTTTATATCGATGGCGCAAACACCAACGCTGTTGTTGGCTATGCCAAGTTTGGTCTTTTGGGTGGCGACGTATCGCACCTGAACTTACACAAAACCTTCTGCATCCCTCACGGTGGTGGAGGTCCTGGAGTTGGTCCAGTAGCCGCCAGGGCTCACCTAGCTCCATTCTTGCCAGGTCACTCATTGGCTCAGATAGAACTTCCTAAATTTGGCCCTATCTCTGGGGCTCCTTTTGGTTCGGCTTCGATCTTGCCTATTTCCTGGGCTTACATTCGCATGATGGGTAACCAAAGCTTGCGCGATGCGACCTCGGTTGCTGTTTTGTCAGCCAACTACGTCGCTCTAAAGCTAAAAGATCACTTCCCGCTTCTTTATACCGGTAACGCTGGCTTGATTGCTCACGAGTGCATCATCGACATTCGTGGGATCACTAAGGACACTGGTGTCAGCGTTGACGATGTCGCCAAGCGACTAATTGATTACGGTTTCCACGCGCCAACGATGAGCTTCCCGGTTTCTGGAACGCTGATGATTGAACCAACCGAGTCAGAGCCAAAGCAAGAAGTCGATCGCTTCATTGAGGCAATGATTGCCATCAAGAACGAGATCAACCAGCTTGGCGCTGGCACCTGGAGCCCTGAAGATAACCCGCTGCGCCAAGCGCCACACACAGCCAAGATCTTGACTGAAGAGTGGAACCACCCATACTCACGCGAGCTTGCGGTATTCCCCGTAAAGTCCCAGCATTTGTGGAAGTACTGGCCGAAGGTTAGACGAGTGGACTCAGTGTATGGAGACCGTAACTTGGTGTGCTCATGCCCACCACCAGAAGCGTTCGCCTAAGACTTCTTTTTCTTCTTCTTAGAATTTGCAAACGCTCTAGCTAAGACAATTCCTAGTCCTGCACCAACCAACTGGGCAATAACAAAAACTGGAACCGACTCAGGTCCGATTCCGGCAAAGCTATCACTAAAGATTCTTCCCACGGTTGCCGCAGGGTTAGCAAATGATGTTGAAGAAGTGAAGAAGTAACCAGCGGCGATCCACGCTGGAGCGGCCACGGCAATTAGTTCAGTTCTCTTGGTCCTAATGAGATTCAGAATTATAAACACCAGTCCGGCGGTAGCAACAAGCTCGCCAATGGCAGCTCCTGGGCTAACCCTTACCGTGGTCGATACCTGGATTGCTTCTGACCCATACATAAGGTTGGCAAGCACTGCACCGGTAACTGCTCCAGCTGTCTGAGCGGCAATGTAAGGAGCAACTCTCGCGACCTTGAATTTCTGCTCAATAGCCAAAGCTATCGAGACAGCAGGGTTGAAGTGACCACCGCTAACTGGTCCAAGGGTGAGAATCACAAGACCTAGAGCTAAGACGGTAGAAATTCCATTTACCAGAAGCGCTACCAGTACATCTTCCGATAAGTTAGTGGCCATGATGCCAGATCCAACAACGGCTGCAACCAAAATGGCTGTTCCTAGAAACTCTGCAAACAAAACCTTGAAATTCATTATTTTCCTTACTCTTGGCTAACTGTTGATGTTTAGACTAGCCCAGCTATTGCATGTTTTTGATTATGACCAGGTTAACTTATTTGCTAGCTAGAGACTCTGAAAGGATTTCCCTGACCCTAGGTACAACCCGTGTTCCTAGTAATTCAATAGATTTCATCAACTTGGAATGCGGCATTGGCCCAGTTGAGTACTTCAGGTCAAAGCGGTTAGCCCCAACAGACTGAATTGCGTAAGCAATTTTCTTAGCGACCGTCTCGGCCGATCCGACATACAAGCTACCTTGATGCACTTCATTTAGGTAATGATCCTTGGTCATCGGACCCCAGCCGCGCTCTCTACCGATTCGGCCAAAGCTGGATTGATAACTTGGCCACAGTTCCTCGATGGCCTGCTCGTCAGTTTCTGCAACGTGACCAGGTGAGTGAATCGAAATCTCGCGAACCTCGTTTCCAAATTTCTCCATCTGCTCGTGATACAACTTCGCATATGGATAGAACCTTGCGGGGTCCCCCCCAATTATCGCTAGAGCTAGGTTGGCGTTTAGCCGTGCTGCCCGAACTACGCTTTCTGGGGAACCGCCAACGCCCACACGAAGTGGAATTTGGCCACGCTCTGTTTTTGGGTAAACCTCTTGGTTCACAAGTGGTGGCCTGATCGATCCAGACCAATTGACTGGTTTTTCCTTGAGAAGCTCAACGAGCATTTCTAGTTTCTGTTCAAAAAGTTCTGCATAGTTTGAAAGCTCGAATCCAAACAGTGGGAAAGATTCAGTAAAGGATCCTCTTCCGGCGGTTATCTCCGCTCGGCCGTTGGATAAGCCATCTAAGGTGGCAAATCTTTGATAAACCCTAATTGGGTCTTCTGAGGACAAAACCGTGACACCGGATCCCAAGGTGATTTTGCTGGTTTTTGTTGCGATGCCTGCTAAAACTGTGTCGGGGGCAGTGACCGCGAAGTCATCGCGGTGATGCTCTCCGATGTTGAAATTGTCTAAGCCAACTTGCTCGGCTAGAACGGCTTCCTTGACAACGTTTCTTAGAACTTGTCCCCCGGTTTCTGGTGTGCCATCGTCTTTTAGGGTCATATCCCCAAAGGTGTCGAGCCCGAATCTAATCTTCATTTTGTGATCAAGTCTTTCTGCATTTCACTGCCCTCTAGTAAACCAGTCTCTGGCTAGTTTGTTCCCGTGCTAGTTGGAAAGACTGTTCCAGTAATCATCGATTGCCTGCATGGTCTCTGACGGGGTCTCTTCTTGGGCTAAATGTCCAGATTTGGGGATAACTACCAAACTTGAGCCCTTGATCATGGTTGCGAGCGCTTCGGTGTCTGCTGTTGCCACCACCACATCGGTGTCGCCGGTAATAAGAAGTGTTGGGATGGTTATCTCGGCTAGTCGATCTTTGACGTCAAAAACCCTTGGGGCCCGGTTGAACTCCCAAAAGCCTTCTTCCCACCCGATGATTTCTAGCGGCGCTCTATAACCGGCCTT